>JBDSOK010000167.1:0-5184 GCA_039914845.1 Nitrospiria bacterium
TTGCGGACAAAGTCGTGGAGATCCGTTCGACGATGCCGATCGACATCAAACCCGGGGAACTGATCGACTTCATCAAAGCCGACCCGGGGTTGCTGAGGGATAAGCCCGAACTGAAAGACGCGGTCAAGATCGATTGGTGCTCAGCCGTCCTCAACACCATCGGGTCCACGCCGTTACTGAACATCCGGTCCGGAGGAGTCGACGACCTCCAAACCCGGTTGACGAACCCGGACGGCTCGCCGACCGAGATCGCCAGGTTGATCGCCGGCGGGTTCCGCGTTCCCACCCATCTCGTCGTGACTGAGACGACTGCCCTGAGCCTGACCCTCGGATTCAGCGCCGAGGTCTCGGGCATGTGGGTGGCGCTGGGCTTGTTCTGCAACCTGACTCCGACGGCGGATACCGTGGAAAACACCAAGCTGCTGCGGATCGGCGCGGAGGCGGTCAAAACGCTTGTCCCCATTTTCAAGGCCGCCCGCGCGACGAGGACGCGAACCGGCGGGGCCTTCAGTTCCGGGAAGTCGAAGGCCATCCTGCTCGATTTACTGGAAGGGACGGTCAAGAAAGGCGTCGAGGAACTCTTCATCGGGGATGATCCCAAGCCGGTGTTCACGACGCCCAACGATCGGGTGGTGCCCTATTTCAGTCAATTGGGAGCCGGCATCAATGGGACGGGCGGCCTCACGCCGCTTTCTCAGGCCGTCACGGATGTGTCCGGCCAGACCGATCATCAAGCCGCGAAAATCACGCCGGGGATCACGACCGACCAGTGCGTGACGACCGATCCCACGGGCGTGCCGCAATTCACGGACATGCCGATTCACGACTTAAACGGCGACGACCATCCGGACCCGACCTGCCGGGTGATCCGGCTGTTGGAAGAGGACCCGGCGAGCACCTTGTTCTATAAGGGGCCGTAGCCATGAAGATACCGCTTGCCATAGGGGTGTGGCTTTTGGCGTTGACCGCAACGACCGCGGCGTGGGCCGTGGAGATCACCGCGCCCGCTCCGGGAACCGTGGTGGCGGCGGGCGCGCTCGTGACGGTCCAGGCCGTACTCGCGGCGGGCGAGGTCGCGTCCCAAGTCGGGTTTGTGACGAGCGAGGGAGAGACTCCCGCCGTGCTGTCCGGCAACACGTTCCAGGCCGCGGTGCGGATTCCGCAGGATGCCGTGGGGCCCGAATTGATCGCGGCCTACGCGATTGAACCCGGAGTGGGGACGTCGTTTGGACGCGTCGAAGTGCTGGTCGATCCGGGACCGTTGAAGACGCTGATGGTCTCGGTGGCTCCGGCCCTGCACTTTGCCGGGGAGGTGGCGCCGGTGGAAGTCCGGGGCATTTTCGCGGACGGAGTCATCCGCGACTTGAGCGCGCCGGAGACCGGAACCACGTATACCTCCAGCGATGCCGCGGTGTTGGGCGTGCATCCGTTTGCCCTCGTGCAGGCGCGAAGCAGCGGGGTCGCCACGCTGGGGGTGACGAGCCACGGCAAGAGCGCGACGGCGCGGATTCAGGTGACGATTCCGTCGGGCGCGACCAATCACATCCCGACCGTGACCGGGGTGGATCAGACCGTGGCACCCGAGACCGCGGTGACCCTCTCGGCGACCGCGGTGGACGCCGATGGGGATGCGCTCGAATACATTTGGGAGCAACGCGGCGGGCGACTCGTGGCGTTACGAAACCTCGCGTCCGCGAATCCCGTGTTCGTGGCCCCGCGGGTCACGACACCACACGTGCTCGAATTGATGGTCACCGTCAGAGATCCCCACGGCGCGACCAGCTTGCCGGCCCTGGTGACGATTACGGTGCAGCCCTAAGATGCGAACCGCTCTGCCGGCACGCGGCGTCACGATGACGGGATCCGTTCTCGGATGGGTCGCGTTCGTCTTCGCCTTGCTGGCGGTGGCGCCGTTGCCGGCCGCCGCGCAAGAAGCTCGTTTCCTCGCCAAGGAAGACATCCTCCTCTTCGGTCTCGGCCTCAAGGTCGAGCCCGCCCAGCAGACCGTGCCCAAGGACATCGCCACGATCGTGAGCACGTACCTCCAGGCTCCCACCGTGCCCGACGGCCTGCCGCCGTTTGCGCCGGACGCCGAGGTGCGGGCGACGTTGCGGGGCCCGAGCGTTCCCGGCGGCCTGGAGTTGGTGGTCAAGCCCAACACGCCGTTTCAGATTCCCCCGCTCACGGTGCCTGGCATCCACACGCTGGAGAATATCCGGCTGATCAGCAACGGCCAGGTGCTGTTCTACGGCACGCCGGAGAGCGTGGAGATCAACGTCATCGAAAAGTTGCTCGTGACGCAGGTGACGGCGAGGCCGTTGACGGCCGAGGAGATTCGCGAGAGGGGCATCGTCTACGACAAATCCAATTTCCAGGCCTACAACTTCACGGCCGCCTTCGCGGTTGCGGAAGGTGAGCACATTCAAATCAACTTTCCCGTCGTCCTGCCGACGTTGCAGGGGGCCGAAGACGTGTCGGTGTCCACGACGGAGATTCCCCAGATCGACCTTCCGCAGCTCACCAGCCTTGCCACGATCATTCCCGATACCTTGAAGATCCAGACCAAGATTCCGAATCTGAGCGTGGTGGGCTTTACGCTTAAACTGGATGTGCCCAAGGGCCAGGACTTTTTCGTGCCCCCGATCCCGGGTGTGATCGTCATTCCCGGCGATATCGGGTTTTTGAACCAGTACTTCAGCGTGATGCTGATGGTGTCGAACGTCGCGCCGCAGGGATCCCGCCTCGTGGTCACCGACCTCAAGGCCCAGATCGTGCTGCCTCCGGGGCGAGACACCGTGGTCGGGTCCGCGGACGATCCCCTCCGGATGGCGCAAACGGTCGCGGGCGAGGCGCCGCGCATGCAGCCCATCGTCCAGCCCGGAGCCGACGGCAAGCTGGGAACGTCCGATGACATCGTCACGCTCGGCCCGGGGGAGACCGGCAACGCCGACTACCTCGTCGAAGGACGGCGCGAGGGCAGCCACGTCGTCGAGATGGAAATCTCCGGGATGCTGACCGGCCTGCCCGTGGGGCCCGTGCCCATCCGCGGGCGCGCGGCGGGGGCGGTTCTCGTCCGCAACCCGACCTTCACGCTGACCTTCACCCATCCCGAGATCGTCAACGCGGGCGAGGCCTACACGCTCGACGTGACGGTGACGAATACCTCCGAGTCGCCCGCGAATATCGTGAGCCTCAATCTCTACCCGAGGAACGTCAGTGGGGCCACCGTGGTCGGGGAGCCCACGCGCGAGATCGAGACCATCCCGCCGGGCGATTCCGCGACGATGACGTTCGACCTGGTGTCGAAGGTCACCGGGAAGGTCACCGCGGCCACGCTCGATTCCGACGAGCAGGTGGCCGGGCGCTTTGCGCTCAAGACGGCGGTCGGTGAGTTGGGCGTGCCCCTGTCTCCGGACTCGTTGGTTTTGCCCAGGGAGGCCGGCTCGCTTCCCAAGAGGTTGCGTGACGCCGCGATCGGACTGCTCGGCAAAGCCTACGCGGTCGCGACGGCGCCGGCCGCGGCGCTGCCCAGGGATGTCACACGCTTTTCGAAAAAGATCGTGTGGGACCGGGCGGTCGAGGTGGCCGAGGCGGGCTTCCGGTACACGCTGCACGAGCCGCTCCGCGACAGCGCGGCGCAGTTGGCGATGGACTTCATGGGCAGTAACTTCGCGCGGCTGTCCGACTTCAATCCCAAGCCCGATGATCTCGAGTTCGCCAGGAACGATGCGATCGCGTTTGACGAGCTGCGCCGCCGTTCGGTCCGTGGCGACGTCTTCGCCGATGCCGTCGCGTCGCTACTCGCCGGCGATCTCAGGACCCTCGGCGTGGCCCCGTTTCACCTCGACCTCGCGGAAAAGATCTCGTACCGCCCGGATCATCTGTCGGTCCTCGTCGGGACGAGCGGCGGACCGCTACCCGTCGGCGTGAGCGTCATCGACGCCCAGGGCCGGAAGGTGGGCGGGACCGACGCCAAGGGCAAGGCCATCAAGGAGATCCCCTTCAGCGACCTGCTGACCTTCACCGATCAGGGGCAAGCGACGTCCCAATTGGCGATCCTTGCCGCCCCGGAGCCCGGTGCGTTCATCGTCCGGCTGGAGAAGCTGCCGGGCGCGAGCGACGACGCATCGTTCACCGTGAGCCTCGTGCTCCCGGATGGGTCGGGACGGCTGAGGCAGGTCGTCTACCGCGACGTATCAATCCTCCAGGTCCCCACCGTGGAGGCGGCTCCGGGAGCGCTCTACTCCGTCGCGTTCGAAGTCGTGGCGGATGGCTCGGCGCGTTCGGGGCCCGCAGTCGCGCCCACATCCGATCGTCCGATCTCCGACCCGCCGCCACGCGTGATTAGCGTGGTACAGCAGCCGGAAGCGGACAAGATCGAGAACGAGTGCGGGGTGTGGCGGTTCGGCCGGGTCGTGGCGGTGCTGTTCAGCGAAGAAGTCACGCCCGAGAGTATCCAAGACAAGTTCAAGCCGGAGAACATCACGCATTACGAGGCCGAGGCGAACCGGGTGGTGGGGGTAGCCCTGCAACCGGGTCGGCGGATCGCGTTCCTGGCGCTACGCGACCCCGTCGGGCCGTTCATCCCTCGCACCCTCTCGCTCTCCGAGGCGCGAGATCGGCGCAATCAGGTGATGACCTCGGTCACGCTGCCGATCGAGGCCACGATCGAGGATCCCGCGGGCGTGGTCTCGGGCCGCGTCCTCAACGCCGATGGCACGCCGGTCGAGTCCGCCGAGGTGCGGTTGTTCACCGGCGTGTTGGTCCCTAGTAAGTTCGGCGGCTGCGAAATCGTCTGGCGCGGCGTGAGCACCAAGCAGACCACGGCCGACGGAACGTATGCGTGGGACTACGTGCTCCAATACAACGGCAGCCGGATCGTGGCGATCGAGTTGGGCACCGAGGAGTTCCGCGACGTCCGCTTCAAGGTCCAACGAAACGGGCAGCGGCTCAACGTGAACATCGTGATCCTCGGCCGCGGGACATTCCAGGGCCGGACGCTCGCCGAGGACGGCAGGACGCCGCTCAAAGACACCGCGATTCGGGTCACCAGTCTTACCGACCAAAGCGAATACGGGGCGACGACCGATGAACAGGGCCGCTTCATCATTGCGCGAATCCCGGTCGGCAACCTGTTCGTCGAGGCGGTGAATGTCGCGGCGAACGCCGAGATCCGCCTCAGCG
>JBDSOK010000200.1:0-7500 GCA_039914845.1 Nitrospiria bacterium
CGGAAACGGGTCTGTGGATGGATCGTTATGTTGCGGGAAACGAAAAAGGAGGCGGGCGATGATCGTCGGATTCAAGAGAGTCGGGAAATGGCGCCTCCGGATCATCGGTTTGAATCACTTGGATCCAGCCATCAGAGAGCGTCTGGAGCAACCGTTCAACCTCGATGAGCGCCGCGCCCAACCCCGGCTCAGCCGCCGTGGAAAGCCGATGAATCATATAGCGATACAGCCCGGCGAGATTGAGGACCGCTTCCCGGTCTTCCCGCTCCGCCAAGGACGCGTTGAGTTCGACCAAGATGCGGATGACCGATTGGATATTGAACGACCGAGCGGCCATTTTTCGAGCCTTTTTGAGATGCGCCAAAGCCTCGGTATAGAGCAACAACATGGCGCGTTCGCTCGGTTCGGCGCAACGATCCATGGCAGGGGACGGCATCCACCACGAAGGAAAGGTGGTATCGTGTCGAGCTCCGATCCAGCTCATGCCGCGATCTCGACCGCTCGTTTGGCGGCCATCGCGCCCAGCGGTTGATCGACGCGGTACCGTTCATCCGGTAACACGACCTGCCTCCCGATGCGGCTGGCTCGATTCACGATAATGGGCGCAAGCAGATTGACGGTCGTGTGATCCAGCCCTCCGCCGTGGAGCGTCATCAGCACCGATACGATCATTCCCGACGGCTTGCTGATCTCCAGCGCCTGTATTTCCGACTCCACGCCGCTGAGGTCGTAGTCCATGATCCTGAAGGGATCCACAGTCACAAACGCCATGGCCGGATCCTCCACCGCCTGCCACCATTGGAACCATCCCCCCTGCTCGAGATCCATCATCGCCAGCCGGGTGATGGTGGGAAATCCAATGAGCCCCTGCGGAAGCGCCGTCAGCGACTCACTGGGCACATCCACTGTCCCGAACCTCATGGTCCTAATCTTCATGGTTTTTTCCTTTCCCCCCATCCGCGGCTTCGCCATTCTCGCCACAGCGATGACAGGACGCTCGGATGATCCGGCGGCAGTTGTGCCGCGCGGCGGTTTTCTTCCTGGATCCGACGATAGATTTCTTCCCGATAGACGCCGGTCGTTCGGGGTGCTTCGATACCCAGCTTCACCTGGTGGCCCTTGATCTCCAAGACGCGGACCCGGACCTCGTCCCCGATCACAATCCCTTCTTCGACTCGTCTCGTCAGGACCAACACGGTTTTACCCTCCTTGGGACCCCCAGGGGTCCACGCCGCAGTTCTATGTTGAACGTCCTATCGGGGTCGCGATCGCCGCCGCAAACGGCTCCATCAGTTCAGGATCGAATGTTTGACCGGACTCCCGAGTGATCTGGGCAACGGCCTCCTGTGTGGTTTTTGGGCTCCGATGGGGTCGCTGCGAACAGAGGGCATCGAACGTATCGGCGAGATGAAGGATCTGCGATGCTTGAGGAATCGCCGAGCCGCGAAAGCCGTCGGGGTATCCTGATCCGTCGTAGTTTTCGTGATGGGACCGTAAGATCTGAACCACGTCCTCCATCCCCACCACCCCCTGGAGAATCTGCTCCGGATAGACGGCGTGTCGTTGGACCGCTCGTCGTTCCTCGGGATCCAACAAGCCGTTCTTGAGCAAAATCCGAGAATCGACGCCCAAATTGCCGATGTCGTGCAAGCGAGCCGCCAAGTCCAGGCGGACCAAGCGCTCCGATGCCCATCCCAGGCGCTCGCCGATGATCCGGCAGAGCGTTCGCACCCGTTCAGTATGAATGACCTCTGCGGGATCTTTGAGTTTGGGGAGCGCCACCAGCATTTCAATGGTGGACCGGAAACTCTCCCGTTGGCGGGCCTGCTCGGCTTCAAGTGACTTCGCCAACGCCAGCAACTCATCGTTTCGATGCTGCAGGGTCTCTTGCAACTCGCGGTTCGTCTTGGCCAGCAGATAGAGATCGAAACTGGCCTTCACTTCCAATCGCAGCTGTTCATCATTCCAGGGCTTGGTCAAATACTTATGGATCCCGCCGTCGTTGACCGCCGACAAGATGGCATGAATCTCGGCATATCCGCTGAGGATGATCCGAATGGCCTCCGGAGCAGCCTCACGTGCCCGCCGCAGGAACTGGACCCCATCCATCTCGGGCATGCGGTAATCGGAGATAATGACTCCGACGTCACGCTCCCGCATGAGGGCCAACGCCTGGGTCGGCGTGTCCACCGTCACAATCTCATATCCATCGCGACGCAGTAATCGCTGAAGGGCGCTCAGCACATACTGCTCATCGTCGACGATAAGCAGGCATCCTCCGGTCACGGTCTGGGCCTCAGGCGGCTTCATCCGGATCATCCAGAACGATGGCGCCGTCGGCGTCCCGTTCCACCGTCGTAATCCCCGGATAGTGTTTCGACAGCGTGCGCAACATCTCTTCTTGCCGCTGCAGACGCCCGATCAATCGACGATTATCCAACAGCAAGCGCGACTGCTCCAAGGCTAGTCGCACCGACAGACTCAGATCGTCGTTGTCCCACGGCTTTAAAATGAACCGATACACATGGCCTTCATTGATGGCCGAAATCACCGCTTGGAGATCCGCCTTCCCGGTCATGATCATCCGCACGATCTCGGGATGGGATTTCTTCATCCGCACCAGCAGTTCAAGCCCATTGCATTCCGGCATCGCGTAATCGGTGATGATCAGGTCGATAGGATTGGCCGCCACGAGCTTGAGCGCCTCTTCCGCGCCGCCGGCATCCAAGACGCGATATTGCTCCCGGGCGAATAATCGTTGGAGCGCGCGGCGAACCGACGGTTCATCGTCCACCACCAGAATCGTGGGGCGTTCGGTCGCCTCTCCCTCGCCGGACATCAGGCGGCCGCCTTCAGAGGCGGCATCAGGGGAAATGACACGTGAAACGTGGTCCCCTCTCCCTCTCGACTGGTCACTCGAATCGTGCCTCCATGACGTTCAACGATGCCGTAGACGATGCTCAAGCCCAGCCCCGTGCCCTGGCCGACCGGCTTGGTCGTGAAAAACGGATCGAAAATTTTCGAGAGATACCCTTCCGGTATTCCAGATCCGGAATCCCGGATATCCACGTATACATGGTCCGGATCGGCCCACGTCTTCAGCCAAATCTCGCCTTTTTCCGGAATCGCTTGGGCCGCATTGACGAGCAAATTCATAAAGACCTGGTTCAACTGATGCGGATAACACTGCACCTTAGGGAGATCGCCATAGGCGCGATGCAACGTCACTTTGTATTTTAACTCGTTCCAGACGATATTGATGGTACTCTCCAGCCCCTCGTTCAAATCAGCCAAGGCCGGCTCATCCTGATCGGCGTGGGAAAACTCCCGCAAGGCCGACACGATTCTTTTCACCCGATTCAACCCGTCGATGGACTCCATCAGCGCCTGAGGCGCGTCGATGAGCGTTTGTTTCAGGTCAGAACTGTCCGTCCACGCCATGATCTCCCCTGCCTCGCGTTGCAAAGGGTCGGGCATGTTCGTTTCCGCAGCGCGGTGCACGAGCGCTTCCGTTCGCTCGATATAGGAGCGAAGATCGCCGAGATATTGCTGAAGCATTTGAAGATTACTGCTGACAAATCCCACCGGATTGTTGATTTCGTGGGCGACGCCGGCCGCCAATTGGCCCAATGACGCCATTTTCTCTTGGCGGATCAGCTGGTCGTCTTTCCGGGTGAGTTCCCGGTAAGCTCGCTCGCGCTCCTGCATCGCCAGTTCGATCTCCTGGGTGCGCTGACGGACCCGCTCCTCAAGAGTGGACTTGGCCTGCTGAAGATCCGCCACCAAGCGCAGGGTTTCTCGCACATCGCGCGCGACGATTACGATCCCCGTCACGTTTCCCCCGGTATCCCGCACGAGCGACAGGTTCATCTGCACGGGAATGCCCTCACCCGCTTGGCTGCGCAGGACCCCGCTCTTGCCCCAGAGCGTTCCGGCTCTGTTGAGCTGTTCCATTTCACCTTGGTCCATCAGGACATCTCCGCCGGAGGTGCCACGGAGGACCGCCTCGACCGACTGATCCTTGAGCTCATCGACCCTATATCCTAAGAGGGCCTGAACGGCCGGATTGACTTTGGTCACCCGAAGATGAGGGTCGGTCACGATGACGTAATCGGCGATGGACGAAATGATCTGGGCCGAATAGACCGTGACCTCTCCGAGTTTTCGCTCCGTTTCCTCAAGCAACTTCGCCTTGGTCTCAAGCTCCGCCATGGCGGTCTGCATCTGGTGAATGAGCCGCGAAAACGATTGCTGGAGAATGCCGCCTTCGTCTTGCTGAGGACTGGAGGCGTCGCCTGACGAAAATCGCTGCACATCCTGAGTCACCGAAAGAACGCGCTTGACCATTTCCCAGACGACGTAAAACCCCACCAGCGAGGCGATGGCGGTGCTCAGTAAAATCACGGGAAAGGCAATCGTCTCTCGATCCAGATAGACGTACACCAAGATGAGGAGAGGGATGAAAACCATCAGACCGAAGGCGATCCCCATCCGCCGAATAAAGCCCATCGTCGCCATCGAGGCCGAAAACCCGCCGGATATGCTGCGCACCGGTTTATCCATCGGCAAACTCCTTTATAGGATTTCGGCCCCGTGTCTCGCCCCCGGCCACAGGCAAGAGAGCACGGAAATCCTCCGCCCAGCGGGTCATGAGGCCTTCTTTAAAGGAAGGCTGCTCCCCGTGGCGTGGGAAGGTGGGCCGTTTCGGGAGTGCGGGCTCTTCTGAACGCGTTCGTCCGCTCGACGTTCCTCGGAAGCCGTGATAACCGCTGCTCGCTTGTCGCGGACTCGTCGACGCGCACTGATCACGAGTCGCCCTTGGAGGTCGATCTCCTGCGTCAACTGGTGAAACAAGGTGTAATACAGCGCCGCTTCGGCGGTGCTGACCCCTCCCTCTCCGAGTGCTTCAAAATCTTTCATCGAGTGCCAGCGAATTTCCTCAAGGGCGGTTAAACGACTTTCCTCATCCAGTAAATCAGCGTGTAATCGCCGTAAATCTGCGCGGAGTCCATTCTCGACTAGTTTGGCGAACCGGCCGGCGGAGGACTGCCCGGAATTTTTCATGGAGGCGTCTCTCGAGGTGACACTCCAGTGTAACAAATGATCAGGGCCTGACAAGGGAGGTGGGGCCGGCGAGTGATGCGCGCCCGATGGAACAATCTGAAAAAACGGATGGCCTTACGAAGAAAAGAACGAATTACAGGTTCTGGCGAGGAACGGATCGTGCGGTCTTCTTCATTTTCTCAACCAAGGTCGTCCGATTCAGACGGAGAAGCTGCGCTGCCCGATTCTTGACCCCGCCGGCGGCTTTCAATGCCCGCGCGATCAGGTCTTCCTCGAAGGCCTCCACCAACCGATTGAAGTCCACCCCGTCCTGGGGAAACACCATGGCCGGCTTCAAGACGCTGATCGGAGAACGGAACAGGGTGTCGGGTAAATCCGCGGGAAGAATCGTCCCCTCGCCTTTGAGAATGACGAGGCGCTCGATCAGATTTTCCAGTTCCCGGATATTCCCGGGCCATTGATGGGCCATCAGCACGCCCATCGCTTCGGGAGAGATCGCCTGCACCTGTTTCCGCTTCTGCTGATTGAAGGCCGCAAGAAAATACTCGGTCAAAAGCGGAATATCCTCACGGTGCTCACGCAAGGGCGGAACGGCAATAGGGATCACATTCAACCGGTAATAGAGATCCTCCCGGAAGCGGCCGTCCCGGACGCTCTGCTCCAAATCTTGGTTGGTCGCAGCAATAACCCGAACGTCGACGTGAATGGTTTTCATGCCGCCGACCCGTTCGAATGACCGCTGCTGCAGCACACGCAACAACTTCACCTGCAGCGCAGGGGGCATGTCGCCGATTTCATCCAGGAAGATCGTTCCCCCCTGCGCCAGCTCGAATCGTCCCACTCTGGTGGTGGTCGCTCCCGTAAAGGCGCCTCGCTCATGCCCGAATAACTCGCTCTCGAGCAGCATATCGGGAAGGGCTCCGCAATTGACCGCGATTAACGATTGCTCGCGACGGGAGCTTTGTCCGTGGATCGTCCGGGCGACCAATTCCTTCCCGGTGCCGCTCTCCCCCAGGATTAAGATGGTGCTCTCGGAATCGGCCACACGCTCGATCAAACCGAATACCCGGCGCATCGCCTCGCTCTGTCCAAGAAAATGGTCATAACCGCACCGCTGGTGCAGTTGCTGCTTGAGCGTGCGATTTTCTCGCAGCAATCGGGTGAAATTCGTCGCGCGCTGTAACGCCGCGAGTACGTCGTCCACTAAAAATGGCTTTGTAATATAGTCAAAGAGGCCCCCTCTGACGGCCCGCACCGCCGAATCGATGGTTCCATGCCCGGTCACGACGATGCCGAGCAAGGAGGGCAACAGGGTTTTCGCGTGATCGAACAACGTTACCCCGTCCATTTTCGGCATTTTCAGGTCCGTGAACAGCACATCGAAGGAAATTTCGCGGCAGGCAGCGAGGGCCGCCTCGGGGTCGCCGTGCTCCGTCACTTCGTATCCCTGGCGGCGCAACGCATACACCAGGACGTCACGCGCCTCAGGGTCATCGTCCACGATCAGGACACGTTCCGGCATCGCAGCCTTTAGGGGAGAATCTGAGTCAGACACGCGGAATCATACCGTTGTGAAGAGGCAAAAGCAACGGGGCCGAAGTCGCCCTCATCCTACAGCCGAAACGTCGCCGGGCAAGCCGAGGGGGTGGATTGCTGGACGTGGAGTCCGAAAGGTTCGTCGCCGCGTAGATTTCGATGTGATAAATAGACAAAGCCCCGCTCGGTTTTCCGAGCGGGGCTTTGCGTAAAATCCCCGGCAGCGTCCTACTTTCCCACTCCCTCGCGGGAGCAGTAACATCGGCCCTGGAGGGCTTAACTTCCGTGTTCGGAATGGGAACGGGTGTGACCCCTCCGGTATGGCCACCGAGAAACTTGAATATCTGGCACAGAACAAAACCACACTGATCAAAGGCAAAATAAATGGTCAAGCCTCACGGCTGATTAGTACTGGTTAGCTCGCCCCTCGCAGGGCTTCCACACCCAGCCTATCGACCCCGTAGTCTTCGGGGAGCCTTTAGGATCTTACGATCGGGATTCCTTATCTTGGAGCGGGTTTCCCGCTTAGATGCTTTCAGCGGTTATCCACACCGAACATGGCTACCCGGCGGTGCCGCTGGCGCGACAACCGGCACACCAGAGGTTCGTCCATCCCGGTCCTCTCGTACTAGGGACAGGCCTCCTCAAGAATCCTCCGCCCACAACAGATAGAGACCAAACTGTCTCACGACGTTTTGAACCCAACTCTCGTACCGCTTTAATAGGCGAACAGCCTAACCCTTGGGACCTACTTCAGCCCCAGGATGCGATGAGTCGACATCGAGGTGCCAAACCGCGTCGTCGATGTGAACTCTTGGACGCGATAAGCCTGTTATCCCCGGAGTACCTTTTATCCGCTGAGCGATGGCCCACCCACGTGGAACCACCGGATCACTAAGC
>JBDSOK010000200.1:10000-19142 GCA_039914845.1 Nitrospiria bacterium
ATTTGCCTCTGATCACTGAGGCCTTACTCGTGTGCGTGTGTGAGAAACGCGTTTTGTGCCAGATATTCAGTTGTCAAAGAACAAACACACCGCCGATGCGGTGCGAACATCACAGCCCACAGATCATCGCTCACAGGAAACAGTTGAACCTAAAGGCTCATTCCTATGAGCGATCAGCTACGAGCTGATCGCTGCGCCCGATTCTCAGCGCATGGAGCTGAGCGGGATCGAACCGCTGACCCCCTGCTTGCAAAGCAGGTGCTCTCCCAACTGAGCTACAGCCCCGGGAAATCCTTAAGGGGACGAAGAGCTCGACTGCTCAAAAGACCTAATGATCTCGCTGCCTCGGGGCTTGATTTCGGCCCTGCGTTGCGCTTCCCGCCGAGGCGGGAAATGGTGGGCCTACCTGGAGTCGAACCAGGGACCTCACGCTTATCAGGCGTGCGCTCTAACCATCTGAGCTATAGGCCCTGCGGTTCGTAGGGGCACAACATCTAGTGACCCTACCTACCAAATAGGCCGTCACCTTTGAACTCTCAATAGGATGTAGGATGGGAAGCGGGATCGACCGAAGATACGTGACGTCATCCCTGCCGACAACTCAAGCACGATGACGGACGGTCTCCAGAAAGGAGGTGATCCAGCCGCAGGTTCCCCTACGGCTACCTTGTTACGACTTCACCCCAATCACCAGACATACCGTGGGCAGCTGCCTCCCTTGCGGGTTAGCGCACCGACTTCAGGTACATCTGACTTTCGTGGTGTGACGGGCGGTGTGTACAAGGCCCGGGAACGTATTCACCGCGTCGTGCTGATACGCGATTACTAGCGATTCCGCCTTCATGGGGTCGAGTTGCAGACCCCAATCTGAACTGAGGCCGGCTTTTTGGGATTAGCTCCCCCTTGCGGGTTTGCAACCATCTGTACCGGCCATTGTAGCACGTGTGTAGCCCCAGGCATAAAGGCCATGATGACTTGACGTCATCCCCACCTTCCTCCAGCTCATCGCTGGCAGTCCCCTCAGAGTCCCCGGCATTACCCGGTGGTAAACAGAGGGCGGGGGTTGCGCTCGTTGCGGGACTTAACCCAACACCTCACGGCACGAGCTGACGACAGCCATGCAGCACCTGTGCAGGCTCCCCTTGCGGGGTCGTTGCCCTTTCAGGTTCCTACTACCTGCATGTCAAGCCTGGGTAAGGTTCTTCGCGTTGCGTCGAATTAAACCACATGCTCCACCGCTTGTGCGGGCCCCCGTCAATTCCTTTGAGTTTCAACCTTGCGGCCGTACTCCCCAGGCGGGGCACTTACTCCGTTAGGTGCGGCACGGGAGGGGTCGATACCTCCCACACTTAGTGCCCATCGTTTAGGGCGTGGACTACCAGGGTATCTAATCCTGTTTGCTACCCACGCTTTCGTGTCTCAGCGTCAGTTGCAGTCCAGAGAGCCGCCTTCGCCACTGGTGTTCCTTCCGATCTCTACGCATTTCACCGCTACACCGGAAATTCCACTCTCCTCTCCTGCACTCGAGTTCGGTAGTATCAGACGCCGTTCCACCGTTAAGCGGTGGGATTTCACATCTGACTGGCCGAACCGCCTACCCACGCTTTACGCCCAGTAAATCCGAACAACGCTCGCCACCTCTGTCTTACCGCGGCTGCTGGCACAGAGTTAGCCGTGGCTTGTTTTGTGGGTACCGTCAGGCCGCGGGATTATTTACCCCACGGCGTTTCTTTCCCACTCAAAGGGGTTTACGACCCGAAAGCCTTCATCCCCCACGCGGCATCGCTGCGTCAGGCTTTCGCCCATTGCGCAAGATTCCTCACTGCTGCCTCCCGTAGGAGTCTGGCCCGTGTCTCAGTGCCAGTGTGGCTGGTCGTCCTCTCAGACCAGCTATCCGTCACCGCCTTGGTAGGCCGTTACCCCACCAACTAGCTGATGGAACGTGAGCCCCTCCTCAAGTGATAGCTTATAAATAGAGGCCATCTTTGATCCCGAAACTTACGCCCCGGGATATGATGCGGTATTAGCCCCGCTTTCGCGGGGTTATCCCCCTCTCAAGGGTAGGTTACCCACGTGTTACTCACCCGTCTGCCACTTTACCGGTCCCCTTGCGGGGACTTTCTCGTGCGACTTGCATGTGTTAGGCGTGCCGCCAGCGTTCGTTCTGAGCCAGGATCAAACTCTCCAAAAAAACTTTGAAAAGCTATCCCTTTGCTCTTTGGTCAAGCAAGGTTTATTGACTTGGAAACCCGCTTCGCCATCCATACACCCTATTCAGTTTTCAAAGAACCTTGTCAATCGAACGCGTGATTAGATCACAACGGCCATTCGCGTGTCAAGCACTTTTCTTCGACACTCGCAATGTCGGCCGATCGAAGGAGCGCACTATACCAAACGCCGTTTCCCCAAGTCAAGAACCATCTGGATAATTACAAACGGACGCGAATGAGATGGCGTTTCCCGACCCGAATCTGGTAGGTGCGGCCCCGGGCCAGGCGTCGGGCGACGTCCGTGACCGGCTCGTCGTCCACGTCGATCGCCCCCTGGGGGATGAGCCGCCGCACTTCTCCCTTGCTGCGCAAGAGCCCGGCGCAATTGACGACGTCAATTAATAACGGCTCGTCCCCGCCGAGGTCGGCCGCGCTGCGAAGGTCCAACTCTTCCGCATCCGCGAATTCCTTCCTGCGCACGCGCCGGTCGAAGAATTCCCGCGCGCGGCCGGCGGCCTCGGCGCCGTGAAATCGCTCGACGAGGAGCGCGGCCAATCGCAGCTTGGCCGTCATCGGATGCTCCGCCCGCACCGCGTCCAACGGTTCCAGCGTCAACAACTCATAATAGCGAATCAGCATCTGGTCGTTGATGGACATGGCCTTGCCGAACATGTCCTCCGGACTTTCTTCGATGCCGATGTAATTCCCGAAGCTCTTGCTCATCTTGCGCACGCCGTCGGTGCCTTCAAGGAGGGGGAGCGTGATCACGACCTGGGACTCCTGCCCGTAGCGGCGCTGTAACGTCCGGCCCATGAGGAGGTTGAATTTCTGATCGGCGCCTCCCAACTCGATATCCGCCCGGAGCGCCACCGAGTCGTAGCCTTGCATCAGCGGATAATAAAATTCCAGCACGCTGATGTCTTTTCCCTCGGTAAATCGTTTTTTGAAATCGTCTCGTTCCAGCACGCGTGCGACGGTCTGCTTGGCGCCCAATTCGGCAAACGCCAAGCTGCTCATCGAGCCCAGCCACTCACTGTTGAAGCGGGTCTCGGTTCGCGCGGGGTCGAGCACGTGAAAGACCTGTCGTTGATAGGTCTCGGCATTCACCTTGACCTGCTCGGGGGTTAGGGGCTTGCGGGTTTCGGACACTCCGCTGGGATCGCCGATCATTCCGGTAAAATCCCCGATGAGAAAGATGACCTGATGGCCGAGATCCTGAAACACGCGAAGTTTCTGGAGCAGGACCACGTGACCCAAATGCAGATCGGGCGCAGTGGGATCGAATCCGGCCTTCACGCGGAGCGGACGCCCCGATTGGAGCGACAGGCGGAGCCGATCCTCCAGTTCATCGGGCTGGATGACTTCCACGGTGCCGCGGGTGATCAGCGCGACTTGAGTTTTCAGGTCGGTCATACGCGCGGGCCCTTGTTCACGGCGTGGATCGCCACACCGCGGGCCGCTCCGGCCGCCTCGTGAACGACCTCGGCGAGGGTCGGATGCACGTGGATCGCCCCGATCAGATCCTCGACCGTGGCTTCCGCGCGTAACGCGATGACGGCCTCATGGATCAGTTCCGCGGCGTGGGGACCGATGATATGCACCCCCAGGAGCTTGCCCGTGCCGGCTGCCGCCACGACTTTCACCAAGCCAGCCGTCTCACCCACAAGATGCGATTTGGCAAGTCCCCGAAACGGGAACTCCCCGACCGCCACCTCATCCCCGCCCGCCCGCGCCTGCGCTTCGGTCAATCCGATGCTGCCGATTTCGGGAAAGGTGAAAATGCCGGCGGGGACGGCATCGAACGCCATGCGCGCCTCACCGCCCGTTGCCCGCTCGGCGGCCACCTCGCCCTCGGCCGAGGCGGCATGCGCCAATTGTTTCCGTCCGATGACGTCGCCAATCGCCCACAGCCCATCCACCCCGGTCTCCATCCCGTCATCGACCGACAGCTCGCCCCGCGACCCCATTCGGACGCCCACCGTGTCGGCGCCGATCCCGCGGCTGTTCAGTGAGCGGCCCACCGCGACCAACAGCCGATCCCCCGCGAGGGGGTCGCCGGACGACAGGCGGACCCGCACGCCGTCTCCGTCGTCTTCCACGCCCGTTACCGATGTGCCCAGCACGATCCGGATGCCTTGTTTTTTCATCTCGCGGTGCAAGAGGATCGAGATCGCCTCATCCTCGCTCGCCACCACGCGCTCCAACGGCTCGATGATCGTGACCTCCGATCCCAGCGCCCGGAAGATGCAGGCGAACTCGCATCCCGTCACGCCGCCTCCCGCGATGAGCAAGCGGGAGGGGAGCGCCGTGAGATCGAGCAGATCATCCGAGGTCAGCACCCGCCGTCCGTCGAAAGGAAACAGGGCGGGCTTGGACGGTTCCGATCCGGTCGCGATGATCACCCCGTCGCACGACAGGATCTGTACTCGCCCGTCGCCCGCCCGGACCTCGACGGTCCGAGGGCTCGTCAGCGTTCCCGTGCCCTGAATGTGCGTCACCCCCGCGGCTTCGAACAGCCGAGCGATGCCGTCGGCCTGCGCAGCGACGAGACGGGTCTTGCGGGCGATCGCCTCCCCGAGATCCACCGTCGCCTCCCCCGTCACGCGAACGGCCATCTCGCGCGACCGGCGGATGCGCATCACGAGGTCCGCGGTGGCGATCAGCGCCTTGGTGGGGATACACCCCCGCTGCAGACAGGTGCCGCCCAACCCGCGGGGTTCGATGACCGTGACGCGCGCGCCCCGTTGCGCGGCGCGCAAGGCCGCAACGTAGCCTCCCGGTCCGCCGCCCATCACCACGAGATGTCTCATGCCCGCACACGAAGAAGGGCGCGAAGATCGCGCCCTTGTCTCATCCTTATAACCCGGTGGGCGGATGGGGGGCTACTCGTCGTCGGAACCTTCCGCGATGAATTCTTCATATTCCTTCGCGCTCATCAGCCCGTCCAGATCGTCGAGATTGCTCATCCTCAAGGTGACGATCCATCCCTTCCCATAGGGATCTTCGTTGATCAATTGGGGCGACTCCTTGAGCTCGTCGTTGACCTCCACGATTTTTCCGCCGACGGGAGACAAGACGGGCGATGTCGTCTTCGTGGATTCGATTTCCGTGAGCTCTTCCTCCGTCACCACCTCGGTCCCGACGTCTGGCAGTTCGAGATACACAATATCGCCGAGCTCGTGCTGGGCATAGTCGGTGATGCCGATGATCGCCTGCTTGCCCTCGACCTTGACCCACTCATGGTCGGCGGAATAGCGCAACTCCTCAGGAAACATGACGTGGACCTCCTCACGCGGTAGGCCTCGAAGCCGAGAAACGCTCTCGCTCCTCAAAGCAAAGCCGATACTACCCGAGCGCTTTTTTGTTTGTCAAACGCGGCGACGGGAACAGACGACTCTCAGGGCCACGCCACGATCTCGCCCCGTCCGCCCCACCACGCGACGATCCGATTGGTCACCCCCACGCGGGCCAGCGAGGACCGCCACGAATCCGGCGCCACACCTTCGGGATCGACCACCGCCACAATCGCGCGCGGGGCCGCGCGAACGACCTCGACAAGATCCTGCCCCCCCGCATACACGCCGGCGACGGGATCGACAATCGCCTCCGGAGCCACCGCGATCATCCAGCCGAGGTCCGGCCGGGTGGCGGCCGCGTGGACCCATCGATCCAGGACGGCCGCGGATCGCCGCGCCCGCATTCCGGACCATGCCCAGGCTCGGCGATCCGCCGAACCCGCCATGGTCAGCGTCGCCAGCGCCTGTTCCGCTGCCGGCCCGAGCGGCGCCTCGGCGGCCAGGTAGAGACCGGGACCGATTACAATCCCGTCGATCGGCCAGGACACCATCGCCAGGATCTGCGCCTCGACGCGCTCAACATTCGCGTCATCGAAGAGATCGAACGACGCCGGCGGCCGATTCGCCATCATCCCAATCCACACCCGCCGTCCCGCGGCGGTGAAACGGTTCGCCTCACGCTCAAGACCTGACCCATCCCGATCGGGTCTTTGGACGACGATCACCCCCACATCCGGTCCGGGCATCGGAACCGACGCCGTGATCTCATCGACAATCATCCACCGGGTAATCGGATGATGAGTGGGCCCGACAAACTGCCGTCGTGCGAGGCGGGCCGCGCGAGCCGACGCCTCATCGCGCTTGAGGTGCTGCGGATAATTGTCGACGAACAACCGATACTGTTCCAGAGCCGCCCGCCACTCGCCGGTCTGTTCACGGGCTTGCGCCAGGAGGAACTGGACATCGGCTGAACGCGGATGTCCAGGGAATCTCCCAAGAAACGTTTCGGCGCTCGCGGCGGATCGCGACGCGTCGCCTCGATCGTACGCATCCTGCGCCTCCCACAGTACCTGGCCGGAATCCGGGACCGACGGACCCGCGGCCGGCGTGTGGCCAGCTGTCGCGAGCAGGAATCCGATGCAAACCGCCCCCGGCGCACAGAAGAGACGGAGGCCGATCAATGAGAAGAGAGCATCCGGTCGAGAGCCAACACGATCTGAAATTCGCCGGCATCCCCGATCCACGGCGAACTCCGATCGGCAACCCACCAGATCGGCGAGCGACCCACCTGCCATCCCCACTGACGCCGGCGCCAGCGCGGGGATGATTCCCAGGTCTTCGATTCGATGGGGTCCGGCGTCGCGCCGGCGGACACGCCTCCGAGGTCTGTGAGCTGTTCTTGTGCAAATGGCATGATCTCTCGGAGGATATCGGCGTAGCGCTCCGACGTCCGCAACTCCGCCCCCTCATGACAGGAAACGGTTATGACCATATGCGTCTCGCTCCCCTCAAGGCGGCGACGGACAATCGTCGAGGGATCTCCTTCCTCGCGGTGGAGGAGGACGCGCGCCATCGCCTCGGGAATCAACGCCGCCGGTACCGCGAACGCCACCGTCGAAGTGCGTCCGGATTCCGTGGTCGGCTCATGGCCCGGCGCGTGCTCGCTGTTGATGATGAGAGCCCCGGCTTCGAATCGCTGACCCCCCGCCTCCACATACGCGGATGCGCCCTGTCCCACGGCGGTGATCGGCGCGCGAACGAGGTGTCCTCCCGAGGACTCGCATCGTGCAACCAGCAGGCGGCAGAGGCCGGCGCGGCCCTCCGGAAGCGTCACCAGACCCCGAAGCCCGAGACCCACGCGAGCCATCCACCCGGCGGGCGTTCCTTCCTGCGTCACCAACGCGGCCCAGCTCTCAAGGTAGGAGGCCAAGGCCTCGGGCCACCCCTTCGCGTGAGCGTACGCCCTGGGGGAGAGCGCCCCGAACCGTGCGATCCACGAGCGGGTGGCGGCCAGGCGGCGAAACCGAGACCAGGCCCCGTCATCCCCGGCCGTGGGCGACGGCTGGGAGGCGGGCGTCAGCATCTGGGACACCGACTGGAGATCCTCCCACATCGCCCGGATGGCGGCTTCGGAGACGCCATACTCCCGGCGGATATCTTCGATCACCTCTTCGGGCGCTCCGCTGATCAACAATCGCCGGGTGCTCCACAGGGCCTGCACCGGCTCGCGCTTCATACTCACTCCCTCACGAATCAGCAGCGCCAGCGAGAGTCCCGCAGACTCGAAATAGACATCCGCCGCACCGAGACGCTCATAGCCCATCACGAGCGGAGGTCCCGACGCCACGCGCGCATCGCCAAACCGATGGAGGGGAAATGAGCCGCCCCACTCGGGGCGAGGCTCGATCAGGACGACACGACGGCCGCGCTTGGCGGCGAGCGCGGCGACGGCCGCGCCGGCCAAACCGCCCCCCACGACCACTACGTCGTATCGCGTCGCGGGGGACACCGGGGGTTATCCGCGTCCGGAGAGTTCCAGCGCGCTGAAGAAGTAGGGAATTTCGAAGGCCGCGGACTGAGGAGAGTCGGACCCGTGGACGGTATTCTGTTCGAGACTCACGGCACACTCGGCGCGAATCGTGCCCGTCGCCGCCTTTTTGGGATCGGTGGCGCCCATCAGCTCCCGGTACATCAGGATCGCGCCCTCCCCTTCAAGCACCGCCGCAACGATCGGCCCGGAAGCCATGGACTCCGCGAGACTCTGGTAAAACGGGCGCTCACGATGGACGACGTAAAATCCTTTCGCCGCCTCCAGAGTCAACCGCGCCATCTTGAGCGCGACAACCTTCAGGCCCCGCCCCTCGCATCGTGTGAGCACATCCCCGACGAGATTTCTCGCCACCCCGTCCGGTTTGATCAATGATAACGTCCGTTCAATCATGTGTCGCAGACCTCACGCCGAAAACCGCGCGTACAATAACGGAAACCTCAGGGGGTGTCAATGATCCGTATCCCGCGCCGCAGCGCACTCCGGGGCTTCAATCGGAGGAATCCAACCGAGCGCGGGTCACTTCCACGCTGAATGCGCCCACGTCGGGAGCAATGGGCGGGTGGGGTTTGGTGACGCGGACCTGGACGTCGCGAACTCTCGGCGTGGCGAGGACCGCTTCCGCGATATCAATCGCCAGCGCTTCCAGCAGCGTGTGACGGGCCCCCGAGCCGACTTCGAGAATCAGCCGGCAGAGGTCCGCATAATCGACCGTGGCCTCCAACTCGCCACGGCGGGCGGCGTCCCCGAGGGTGAGCGTGAGTCCGACGTCGACCAGCACGCGCTGCCCCACTGCCCGTTCCTCAGGTGTCACCCCGCAATGAGTAAAGAGGGCCAGGCCCGAGATCTTCAGTCGATCGAGGTGAACGAGACTTACCCCGCTCGTCGCCGGATCAGATCGAGAAACTCCCCGCGCGCTTTATAATCGTTTTTGAACGTGCCCAACATGGAACTCGTCACCGCCAGCGCATTCTGCTTTTCGACGCCGCGCATCATCATGCACAGGTGCTGGCCCTCCATCACCACCGCAACCCCAAGCGGGTCGATCCGCTCCTGAATGGTCTGAGCGATCTGATGGGTGAGGCGTT
>JBDSOK010000206.1:0-3503 GCA_039914845.1 Nitrospiria bacterium
CGCACCCGCCGGCCTTCAGAATCTTGATGAAGTGCTGGAGGAAAAGAAACGCCGTTTCGCCGGTGCGAATGGGGAAGTTTTGTTGCACTTCCTTGCGCTCCTTGCCGCCGAACGGCGGATTGGCCAGCACCACGTTGTAGCGGTCCTTCTCCTGAATGTCGGCGAGATTTTCGGAGAGCGTGTTGGTGTGGATGATGTTCGGCGCTTCGATGCCGTGCAGGATCATGTTCATGATCGCGATGACGTAGGCGAGGGACTTCTTTTCCTTGCCATAGAAGGTGCGCGTCTGGAACGTCGTGGCGTCCCTGGTGGTCAGGTCCTTCTTCGCCTTCAGGTAATCGAATGACTCGCACAAGAAACCCGCCGAGCCGCACGCGCCGTCATAGATGCGGTCGCCGATCTTCGGCTTGACCACCTGCACCATGGCGCGGATGAGCGGGCGCGGGGTGTAATACTCGCCGCCGTTGCGCCCGGCGTTGCCCATGTTCTTGATCTTGGCTTCGTAGAGGTGCGAGAGCTCGTGCTTCTCGGTCTGCGAGCGGAAGCGCAATTCGTCGATGTGGTCGATGATTTCGCGCAGGTTGTAGCCGCTGTGGATCTTGTTCTTGATCTCGCCGAAAATTTCGCCGATCTTGTATTCGATGGTGTTCGGCCCGCTGGCCTTTTGCTTGAAGCCATGCAGGTACGGGAAGAGCTTCTTATCCACGAACTCCCGGAGGTCATCGCCCGTGAGGGCGGCGTGGTGGTCGAGTTTGCCGTCCTTGCCCTTGGGCGAGGCCCAGCGTTCCCAGCGGTAGGGTTTATCGAGGATGAAGGTGTATTGCTTCCCCTCCAGCTCGGCCTCCATCGCCTTGTCCTGTTCCAACCCGTCCAAGTATTTTAGGAACAACAGCCAGGAGGTCTGCTCGGTGTAATCGAGTTCGGTGGTGCAGCCGGCCTCTTTCCAGAGGACATCGTCGATGTTCTTGAAGGCTTGTTCGAACATGGGTGCCTATTTCCCTTGAATGATTGTCAGGCCCCGCCGGCGGGATTTTTGTAGGCCGAGTATAGGGTAAACCGCCGCGCTTCTCAAAGAAAAAGAAGGGATCTCTTGTCGGAGGGGTGGGGTCAGACGTTGAAGCGGAAGTAGATCACGTCGCCGTCGCGCACGACGTATTCCTTGCCTTCGAGCCGGAGCAGGCCCTTTTCTTTGACCGCGGCCATCGACTTGAGCGTGATCAGATCGTCGTAGGCCACGATCTCGGCGCGGATGAAACCTTTTTCGATGTCGGAGTGGATCTTGCCCGCCGCCTGGGGGGCCTTGGTGCCGGAGACCACCGTCCACGCGCGACATTCGTCTTCGCCCGAGGTGAAGAAGGTCACGAGCCCGAGCAGCGCGTACGCGGCGTGGGCCAGGCGGTCCAGGCCCGATTGCGCCAGGCCGAGGCCGGCCAGGAACTCGGGTCGGTCGGCCTCGGGCAGCGCCGCGATTTCTTCTTCGACCTTGCCGCTGATCACGACGAGTTGCGCGCCCTCGCGCTCGGCGATCGCGCGTAACGGGGCGACGGCGGGGCCGGCGCCGGACACTTCGGCCTGCAGGTCGCCCTCCGCCACGTTCGCCGCGTAGAGGACCGGCTTGGCGGTCAAAAGCCGCAGGTCGCGCAGGATCACCGCCTCTTCGTCGGCGACGGTGAGACTGCGGGCGGGCAGGCCGCGGCCCAGGTGCTCGGCCAGGCGCACGAGGAGATCCATTTCGGGCTTGGCTTTCTTCTCCGTTTTGAGACGTTTCTCGGTCGTGTGGCGACGACGCTCCACCGTGTCGAGATCGGCCAGGATCAGCTCGGTGTCGATGATCTCCACGTCGCGCTGGGGATCGATCCGGCCCGCAACGTGGATGACGTCGGGATCGTCAAAGCACCGCACGACGTGGACGATCGCATCCACCTCGCGGATGTGGCTCAAGAATTTATTGCCCAGCCCCTCGCCCTGACTCGCGCCCTTGACCAGCCCGGCGATGTCCACGAACTCCACCGTGGTCGGCGTGGTCTTCTTGGGCCGGTACAGGGCCGAGAGCGCCGCCAATCGCGCATCCGGCACCTGCACGATGCCCACGTTGGGATCGATCGTGCAGAACGGATAATTGGCGACGGCGGCTTTCGCCGCCGTCAGCGCATTGAACAACGTGGACTTGCCCACATTGGGCAGTCCGACGATTCCACAATTTAATGCCATACCGTTATGCCCTATCCCTCAACCGTCGGCCGCCGAGAAGGCGGCAGATGCAAGGCGGAGCGAGGGAGACCACCGGAGCGTACTGGGTCGTACGTGAGGATGGGCTCCCGCAGCGACAACGCAGCAGATGCCGCCTTATCGGCGGCCAGCCTCAGACAATCAACGGGACAACCAGCAACGCCACAATATTAATAATCTTGATCATCGGATTGATCGCCGGCCCCGCCGTATCTTTATAGGGATCGCCGACCGTATCGCCCGTCACCGCCGCCTTGTGCGCGTCGCTCCCCTTGCCGCCGTGATGGCCCTCTTCGATGTACTTCTTGGCGTTGTCCCACGCCCCGCCGCCGCTGGTCATCGAGATCGCGACGAACAGGCCGGTCACAATGCTGCCCACCAGCACGCCGCCCAGGGCCTTCGGCCCCAGCGTGAGACCCACCGCCAACGGCGTCAACACGGGAATCAATCCCGGGATGATCATCTCGCGAATCGCGCGCTTGGTCACGATGTCCACCGCCCGGCCGTAATCCGGCTTCGCCGTGCCGGCCATGATGCCGGGGATCTCGCGAAACTGTCGTCGGACTTCGATCACGACCATGCCCGCCGCCTTGCCCACCGCTTCCATCGAAAACGCCGAGAAGAGATACGGCAGCATCCCCCCGATAAAGAGCCCGACGATGACGTACGGATCGTTCAGCGTGAATTCCATGGCCTTGTTCCCGAGTCGGGCGATTTCCTCGGTATAGGCGGCGAAGAGGACCAGCGCCGCCAGCCCGGCCGACCCGATCGCATACCCCTTGGTCACGGCCTTGGTCGTGTTCCCCACCGCATCCAGCGGATCGGTCACCGCACGGACCGACTTGTCGAGTCCGGCCATCTCGGCGATGCCGCCGCCGTTGTCGGTGATCGGCCCGTACGCGTCCAGCGCCACAATGATGCCGGCCATGGACAACATCGACACCGCAGCGATGGCGATGCCGTAGATCCCGGCGAGTTCATACGCGGCGAGCACCCCTGCCCCGATCACCAGCACCGGCAGGGCCGTCGACTTCATACCCACCGCCAACCCCGCGATCACGTTGGTCCCGTGCCCGGTGGTCGAAGCCTGCGCGATATCCCTGACCGGCTTGTACGCCGTCGACGTATAGTACTCGGTGATCATAACCAGCAGGGCGGTGACGACGAGGCCGACCAGCGCCGATAAATAGATCTCGACACCGCCGGTGTTTCCCCCGTCCCCGCCGGACATCAACCACGTGGTGGCCGGCCAGAACGCGATGGCCGAGAGCAGG
>JBDSOK010000261.1:0-5966 GCA_039914845.1 Nitrospiria bacterium
GCGGGCTCCACACCACGCCGGAGCCCGGCCCCAACGGCGCGTTCTATTGCCTGGCGATGTTTCCGTATCCGTCGGGCCGCATTCACATGGGGCACGTCCGCAATTACACCATCGGCGACGTGATCGCCCGCTATCAGACGATGCGCGGCAAGGCAGTGTTGCAGCCCATGGGCTGGGATGCCTTCGGGATGCCCGCCGAGAATGCGGCGATCAAGCAGGGCGTGCACCCCGCGACGTGGACCTTCGACAACATCGCGCATATGCGGACGCAGCTCAAGCGTCTCGGCCTGGCGTACGACTGGGCACGCGAGGTGACGACCTGCGATCCCGACTATTATCGGTGGAATCAATGGTTCTTCCTCCAAATGGTCGAGCGGGGGCTGGCCTATAAGAAACACGCGACCGTCAATTGGTGTCCGTCGTGCGAAACCGTGCTCGCCAACGAACAGGTCGTGGACGGCGCCTGCTGGCGATGCGAGACACCGGTCACGACGCGGGAACTGTCCCAGTGGTTTTTAAAGATCACGGCGTACGCGGACGAGTTGCTGGCGTGGTGCGACCGGCTTCCCGGCTGGCCGGAGCGGGTGTTGACCATGCAGCGGAATTGGATCGGGCGCAGCGAGGGGGTCGAGGTCGACTTCCGCATTCTGGGGAGCGACCGGTCGATCCGGATCTTCACCACGCGGCCCGATACGATCTTCGGCGTGACCTTTTTGACGCTTGCGCCCGACCACCCGCTGGTCCCGGCCCTCACCGCGGGACGGCCGGAAGAACCGGCGGTGAACGCGTTCATTGAGCGGGTGGCGGCGCAGGACCCGCGGGCCCGGGCCGAGGCGTCCACCAAGGAAGGCGTCTTCACCGGCTCGTCGGCGATCAATCCGCTCACCGGCCGGCCGATTCCCATTTGGGTCGGCAACTTCGTCTTGATGAGCTACGGCACTGGTGCGGTGATGGCCGTGCCCGCTCACGACCAGCGCGATTTCGAATTTGCGACGCGCTATCGCCTGCCCGTCCGCCTGGTGATTCAGAACCCGGCGGGCACACTGGACCCTGAGGGCCTGACCGAAGCCTATGTCGAGGAGGCCGGGCGCCTGATCGAGTCGGACGAGTTCAGTGGCCTGGCGCCCGCCGAGGCCCAAGCGCGGATCGCCGCCGCGATCGAGACTCGCGGCCACGGCCGCCGGATTGTCCACTATCGCCTCCGCGACTGGGGGATCTCCCGTCAACGCTACTGGGGCACGCCCATCCCGATGCTCTATTGCGAGCGCTGCGGTGTCGTGCCGGTGCCCGAGCGGGATCTCCCGGTCGTGCTCCCGCAGGACGTGCCGTTCACCGGCCGCGGCGGTTCACCGCTGGCGGAGAGCCCCCAATTCCTTCACGCCCCCTGCCCGACCTGCGGCGGACCGGCCAGGCGCGAGACCGACACGATGGACACCTTCGTCGACTCGTCCTGGTATTTTCTCCGCTATGCCGTGTGGCCGCGCACGCCGGACCGGGCGCTGGACCCCGACGCGGTCGCGCGCTGGCTGCCGGTCAGTCAATACGTGGGCGGGATCGAACACGCGGTGCTGCACCTGCTGTACGCGCGATTCTTCACCAAGGTCATCCGCGATCTGGGGCTCATCCGGATCGACGAGCCGTTCAGCGGGCTCCTGACCCAGGGGATGGTGATCAAGGGCGGGGCCAAGATGTCCAAGTCCAAGGGCAACGTGGTCGATCCCGATCAGTTGATCGCGACGTACGGCGCCGACACCGCCCGCCTGTTCATGTTGTTCGCCGCGCCGCCGGATAAAGACCTCGAATGGAGCGACGAGGGGGTGGAGGGGATCCACCGCTTCCTGGGCCGCGTGTGGCGCCTGGTCGCCGCGTGGGTGACGGCCGGCGAGGGGCGTCCCGCTCCGGCCGTCAACGGCATCGCGGACGGCGCGCCGGAACACCGGGTGCGCCGCGCCATGCACCGGGCGATCCACCGGGTGACGAAAGACATCGAGGACCAGTATCATTTCAACACCGCGGTGGCCGCCTTGATGGAATACGTCAATACCTTGTCGGAATTTCGACCCGACGACGGGCCCGCGGTGGGGGCGGCGATGATCGAGGCGCTGGACACCTTGGCCCTGCTCCTGGCGCCCTTCGCGCCTCACCTGGCGGAACAGCTTTGGTTCGAGCGCGGCCACCCGCCCTCCGTCGGCCGGCGCGACTGGCCCGTCGCCGATCCCGCATGGCTGACCGAGGCGCGCGTGACGGTCCCGGTCCAGATCAACGGCAAACTGCGCGGGACCATCGTCGTCGACGCGAGCGCCTCGCAGGAGGACGTCGTCGCCGTGGCCCTCGCCGATCCGAAGATCCAGGGATGGGTCGGCGGACACGTCCCTCGCAAAGTTGTCTATGTCCAGGGCCGGCTGGTCAACCTTGTCCTGTAATCGCGCCGTGGCGGCGGTCATGCTCGCCGTCGCGTCGGCGCTCGTCGGGTGCGGCTACGCGATGGTCGGGGGGGAAGCCACGACGATCAACGTGGCCGTGCCCTTGTTTGAGAATCGGACCTTCGAGCCTTTCCTTGAGGCCCGCATCACCGAACGGGTCAAATCCCGCTTGGTGGCGACCGGGCCGTGGCGCCTCGTCAACCGTCCCGGCCGCGCCCATCTCGTCATCCGTGGGGCGGTGAGCGGCTTCGGGACGTCGCCGGTCTCGTTCGACGCCGCCCACCACGCGCTCGAACAACGGGTCACCGTGACGGCCGAAGTCTCCGCCGTCAGGACCGGTTCGCCCGAAGTCCCCGTGTGGCAAGGCACCCTCAGCGGGAGCGCCGACTATACCGAGTTGGGTGACAGTCTCGAAACGCGCGCCGCGAAAAATCGCGCCATCGAAGAAGCCGGGGACGCGCTCGCGCAGGATCTCGTCGCCCGCCTCACGTCGGCTACGGCGGGAACACGCGGGGCCGAGATCCGCGACCATGTGCCCCCGCCCGTCCCGGAGCCAGCCACGCCGTGATGCTCCGCGAACTGATCCGCGCGCTCGAAGGCGGCCGAATCGATCCGCTGTATCTCCTCACCGGCGAGGAGACCTGGTTGATCGACCAGGCGCTGAGCGCCTTTCGCCGCCATGCGGTCGCCATCGACGATCTACTGAACACCCACCTCTACTCGGGCCTCGACGTCTCGCCCGCCGAAGTGGTCGCCATGGCCGAAACCCTGCCGGCCTTCGCGGCCCGCCGGTTGATCATCGTGCGGGACGCGGAGCGGCTGACGGGCGCGGAGAGCCTGACCGCCTACAGCGCACGGCCGTCTCCCACCACGTGCCTGGTCCTCGCGATGGCCAAACCGGATCGCCGCAAAACCGTCACCCAAGCCTTGCTCAAACACGCGACGGTGGTCTCCTGCGATCCGTTGACGGGACGCGCGCTCAAAGAGTGGATCGCCGGCGCGGCCCGCGAGCAGGGGCTCCGTCTCACGGATGAGGCCATGCTCTATCTTCAAGAACGTTCGGGCGGCAGCCTTCGCGCGCTCAGCGGTGATTTGGAAAAGCTCGCACTCAGCCGGACCGAGGGCTCGGGCCCGCTTGGCGTGGAGCAACTCGATATCATGTCCCCCGGCGCGGCGGCCGTGGGGGTCTTCGATTGGGCTCATGCCGTCGCGCTGAGCAAGACCCGCCCCGCCTTGAAGCAGTTGCACACGCTGCTCCAGGACGAGGCTCCCCTGCTGTTGGTTTCGATCTTGATCGGACAGTGGCGCAAGATGGTGAAATGCCGCGACGCGATGGACCGGGGCATCCCCCAGGCTCAGATGGCCCAGGCGCTGGAGATTCCGCCGTTCGCGGTCGGCCGCGTCATGGATGCGGCCCGTGTGCATCGCCCAGCAGATCTGATCGCGGGGCTCACCTGGTGTCTTGAAACCGACGCGGCGTTGAAAGGCGGCGCGCTCGCGGGACCGCTGGCGGTGGAACGACTGGTGATGGCGTTGTGCGAGGGGGCCGCAGCCCCGCCGCTCGAACGAAGCCTGACCGGGCCGTGGTGGCCGGGCCTCTTAGCTCGACGGCAGGCTGTTGGTGTGGCGGGTCAGACGAGAGATCAGACGTGACGCGCGGTTCTTATGAATGAGTTTCTTGGCGGCGGCTCGCGACAGCGCCGGCACCGCCTCGGCCAAGGCCTGCTTCGCCCCCGAGGCATCGCGGGCTCCTACGGCCGCGCGGACCTTTTTGATGACGGTCCTGATCGCCGCCATCCCGGCGCGATTGTGCTCCCGCCGGCGAAGCGCCTGGCGGTCTTTCTTGATCGCTGATGCGTGCATCCCCATCGACTTGTTCTCCCCAAGAACCCTCGGCGGCATCGGACATCCGTCGCCCGCCTCATGACTAAGCGGCAATCTTTACCACGAGGTTCCAATCGAAGTCAAGCCTGACACCGAGCCCCGGTCCGCCGGCGAGGATCGCCGCGTGGCCCGCGCCGCGGGAGTGGTCGGCGCCGCGCCGCTCCTCAGCCGCGTGCTGGGGTTCGTGCGGGACATGGTGGTCGCCCGGGCATTCGGCGCCAGCCACGTGGCGGACGCCTTCTACGTCGCCTATCGCATCCCCAGCCTGCTGCGCGAGCTCTTCGCCGAGGGCTCGATGTCCGCCGCGTTTGTCCCGGTCTTGACCCAAACCCTTGCAACCGACACCCGCGATGAAGCTCGACGGTTGGCGCGCGCCGCATTCAGCCTGACCCTCGTCGTGGTCACCACGCTGACCGTCATCGGCATCGCGTTCGCGCCCTGGATCGTCACTCTCATCGCGCCGGGATTCACGGACGATCCGGGCAAGGCCGATCTGACGGCCACCCTCACGCGCATCATGTTTCCCTACCTGCTCTGGATCAGCCTGGCGGCGCTCGCCATGGGAGCGCTCAATTCCCTGCGGGCCTTCGCCGCGCCCGCGCTCTCGCCCGCGCTGTTCAATCTCTCGATCATTGCCGCGGTCTTTCTGCTCACGCCGCTGCTCGATGAACCGGTGGTGGCGGTGGCCTGGGGCGTGTTCGTCGGCGGGCTGGCCCAATTGCTCGTGCAACTGCCCGGCCTGCATCGACTGGGCATGGGCCTGGGGTGGCGGTGGGAGCCCGGTCATCCCGGTCTGCGAAAAATGGGCGCCCTCCTGGCGCCCACCCTGGCCGGCCTGTCGGTGTCGCAGGTCAATATCTTCATCAACACGCTCTTGGCGTCGTATCTGGCGGTGGGGAGCGTGACCTATCTGTATTATGCGATGCGCCTGGTCCAGTTTCCGCTGGGCGTGTTCGGCGTCGCCCTCTCGACCGCGCTGCTGCCGACGCTGTCCTTGCACGCCGCCAAACAGGACCTGCAGGCGCTGCGCGACACGCTCGGCTTCGGCCTCCGGCTGATTTTCTTCCTGACGATTCCGGCGATGGTCGGCCTCATCGCGCTGCGGGCGCCGATCGTTCACGTGCTGTTCGAGCACGGGCAATTTCTGGCGGCCGACACGGCGGGCACGGCGTTCGCCGTGCTCTGCTATACCGTCGGCCTGTGGGCGTTCGCCGGCGTGCGCGTGGTGGTCCCCGTGTTCTACGCCCGGCAGGACACCACAACCCCGGTCATCGCCGCCGTGATCGCGGTGGGCGCCAATATCGCCTTGAGCCTCGCCCTGATGGGGCCGCTGGCGCACGGAGGCTTGGCTTTGGCGACCGCGCTGGCGTCGATGCTGAACTTTGCGCTGCTGCTCGGAGTGCTCCACCGGCGGCTCGGCCGGTTCGGCGGGCGGCGGATCGCGCGCTCGTTCGTCCAGGCAACGATCGCAAGCATTCCCGCGGCGGTCATCGGCTGGATGATCAGCGCGTTGCCGATCTGGAACGAACCGGCAAGCTGGATCGCCAAGGCGGTGGTCATCGCGGCGGGAATCGGGCTCGCGGGAGGCACGTACGCCGCGCTGCAGGCCATGTGGAAGAACGAAGAGAGCCGGTTTCTCTGGGCGTTGATCGCCCGCCG
>JBDSOK010000305.1:0-6151 GCA_039914845.1 Nitrospiria bacterium
GCAGCGTCGGCTGAACGGCGATCGGCGATGAGACAAACCGCTTCGGCTTGCATCACCGTGACCACGGAATGAATATCGTCGCTGGCCCGCGCGAGCTCAGACCGGATCAGATCACGCGAGACTTTTCCTCCCGAGGCCTTTGCCAAAATCTCGAGCCCAATCGCGAGATCTCTGACGTTCCCGATATCGTGGCCGGACTGAAGAACTCGGCGACCGAGTTCAAGCGCCCCTGCAAGATCTCCAACCCGGTATTGGCAGTACGCGGTGTTAAAGAGTGCATTGTTTAATTCCCATAGATCACCGCTTCGTTCCAATCTGCGCGTCGATTCACGGAACATCACCAAGGCATCTTCGTTTCGCGCGGCGGCCTGGAGAACCAATCCGTAGAACCCCAAGGATTGCGCGACCCCCCATTGGTCACCCAGCTCTTCGCGAATCGCCCGTCCTTTTTCAGCATAGGCTATGGCACGGGGAAACAACGGCAGCATCGTCATGACGACGCTGTGATTGGCGCAGGCCTGGCCAAGTTCCCGGGTTGGCGGATATCGTTCGGCCAGATTCATTTCACGAAGATGAGCCCATAGCGTAGGAATCGCTCCCCGTGCGAACCAGTACGCATAGGCCAGTCGACTGTACAGTCTGGCGGCCAGGAGATCATTCTGCGCTGTCTCCAACCGTCGCCGAGCCACAAACCACTGGGGAAAGAGCGTATGAAAGATCTGTCCAACAATTTCGAGAACTAATGATCCGACGAGGCCGACGGGCGTGCAGGGAACAGGATGGCGAAGCAATCCCAGCGCCCGTTCGATGGCTTTGCTGGCGGTCTTCACGTCGCCTCGTTTGAACGCCAACTCTCCGAACTCTCCTTCGAGCCTTGCTCGAACCACGACATCATCGGCAAATGAAACCGCCGACGTGAGTTGTGATTCGGCCTCCGGATACCGTCCCCGGAGCATCAGGACAGCGCCCAACCCCTCAGCGACCCGGCACCGCGCAAACCGATCGGCCCTGGAAAGACCTCGTTCGGCGATTCGATAGTGTCGTTCCGCGATCTCCAAAGCGGACCGCGCCCGCGCATGTTCCGCGGCCGCGAGTGCGTAGGGGAGCGCTCGTTCGTGCGCTCCGGCTTCATCAAAGTGATACGCGAGCTCGAAAATCCTCTGCGGGTCTTCGGCCTCGAGGCGGGCTGCCGCCGCCGCGTGCAGACGCCGCCGCTCGTCGTCGCCAAGACGGCTCAGCAGGGCTTCGCGGATTTTGTCATGCACAAAAACCCAACGGACCCCGGTCTCGGCGCTCCACAGGAGATGGCGGCGGCGCGCGTCAAGGCCCCCGGCCGCCACGGCGTCGTCGGACAGATCGGCCAGATCACCGGCCAATCGGGGATCGAACTCTTTGCCGAGCACCGCGCCCACCGACAGGACACGCAGGGTCTCTCCGGGGAGACCGTCCAGGCGTCGCGCGAGAAAGACCGCGGCGCGGTGCGACGACCGGATATCGTCAAGCACTGAGTGATCGAGTTGCCACTTGTGTGTGCCGAGAGGGTCGGGAATCAGCGCCCCGGCCTCGACCAACCCCTGCAAGACCGCGGTGGCCATGAATGGACTGCCCTCGGCCAAGCGTACGATGACGGTGAGGGCCTCCTCCGGCAACTTCCCCGCCATGGACTCCGCCACGCGATGGAGATCGGCCGCACAGAATGGCGCGAGAGTAAGCCTTGCGGCCGCCGACACGCGGCGCAGGGGATGATCCTCGCTCACCTCTTCCGCGCGAAAGGCCGCGACGATGAGCCCATACGTCTCAGGCGATTCGCGACGCGACCACTGATCCAGCAGTTTGACGGCCAGATCATCCGCCCACTGCACATCGTCGAGCAGGACCACCGCGGGTCGCTCCGGAGACCCCAGCGCGTCCAGCAGGCACATGAGGGCACGCAGGCTTCGGACTTCCCCGTGGGCTTCATGGCCCAGCGACAACGGCCGGGCGACATCGACATCCAGAAACGAGGCTAGGTGAGGGACGGCTTCACAGATCGCGTCGCGTTCTTCGCCGACTCGCGCGGCCAGGCGTGCGGCAAAACCCTGCTCACACCTTCCCCGTGCGAGCAGGCCCTGCACCACGCCATCGAGGAGCTGAAAGGGGCGCAGCGCTGAATGATCGATGCCCTGGCCGCGCAGCACCCACGCCCCATGTTGACCGATCTGCTTGGCCCATTCGTCCAGCACGCGCGTTTTACCTCCGCCGGATTCCGCTTCCAGAAGAACCAGGCCGCCGCGGCCTGATCGGGCCCGCTCCCACTGCGCATCGAGCGCGGCGAGTTCCTCTTGGCGACCGACGAACGCCGGCTCGGCGAGTGTCCGGCGGCTGTCTCGTAATCCCACAACGAGGGGAGGATCCGCCACGCCCCCCGCAACGGCATCGGCCACGGTCGTCAGGTCGGCCAGGACGCCTTCCGCCGTCTGGTAGCGGTCGTCGGGATCCTTGCGCAGCAGCCGGTGAAGAATTTCATCCAACGCCCGCGGCAGCGCACAGCCGAGACTGCGCAAGTCCGGCGGACAGGTGGAGAGCTGTTCCCGCAGCACCTCGGCCGCGGTCATCCCGCACAAGGGCGAGTGCCCGGCCAGACATTCGAACAGCACCAGCCCCACGGCGTACAGGTCGGACCGCTCGTCGACCGGCCGATTCAAGAGGCCCGCCTGTTCGGGGGCCATATAGCGAATCGTGCCGACCGGGACCTCGCGGATCGACACATCCAATAGGGGGCTCCGTGCGAATCCGAAATCGATGAGCGTCGCGCGGCGCAGGGGGACGTCGTCATCGACGATGATGTTGGCGGGTTTGACATCCCGATGAAGAATCCCGTGGTCGTGGGCCTGCTGGAGCGCCGCGCACAGCGAGCGCCCGACCACCAGTGTCTCCTCCACCGTGAGCGGCCCTCGAGTCAGACGCGCTTCGAGCGTGATCCCGGGGACGGCGGGGGTCACGACGTAGACCTGCCCATCCTGGCGGCCCACCTCGATCACCGGGGTGAGGTTGGGGGTGTGGAGAGCCCCGAGGACACGGGCTTCGTGCTCCAGACGAAGGAGTGCGTCCGGGGCTACGGCGGACAGTGCGACGGTTTTAATGATGACGTCCCGTGGCTCGTGAAGATCCGTTCCGCGCAGGGTGGCGGTGCCCGGCCCGCTCTTAATGGAGGCCGTACAGCGGAACCGATTCGCGAAGATCTGCCCTTCTGTCACGGAGAAGCCCTTGCTTCGACTGGCAACGCGATGGGTAAGCGGGATGACTGCTCAGGCTCAGGCAGAACCAATCGCCCCCCGGGTTTATTCCGGAAACCGGCGACCATCCAGAGGAGGGATGACTGGCTGGACACCCGCCCTCTGTCACTAGGTCCGATGGTCTGATACAATGCGGGCCCCATGCACGGCACCGACCGCCTCATCGAGCACCTCTTCGCGTCCTACGGCCTCGCCGCCAAGCTGGAAGAACATCGGATCATTGCGGCCTGGCCGGAGATCGTCGGACCACAGATCGCGGCGCACGCCGCGGCCACGGAGATCCGGGCTCACACGCTCCGAGTGGCGGTCGACAGCTCCCCGTGGCTGCACGAATTAAGTCTGCTCAAACCGGTACTCTTGCGGAAACTGGACCAGTTTGCGGGACGTCGATTGGTCCACGACGTGCTGTTCGTCATCGGTGAGGTGCCGAGCCGCCGTCCGGGGGAACCGACGGCAAGAAGTCCTCGCATCTTGAGCCCGGAGGAAGCAGACCAGATCGCCGAAGCTGTTGCCTCGCTGAACGATCCCGAGCTGCGAGCCACGGCCGAGCGCCTGCTCCGCCGGTCGCTCGCAGATACCTAGGTCGTTTCGGATGCTGGGGGTTCGGCTCCCGTGCCGTTGGTCGAGGCCGGGGGGGTCTCGTCTTTTTCCCGCAGGATCGCCGCCGCCGCCACCCGGTCGCCGGTCTCCAGGTCGATCAGACGAACGCCCTGGGTGTTGCGCCCGATGACCCGTAGCCGCGCCACTTGCAGCCGCAGAATCTGCGCGGCGGCCGTGATCAGCATCACGTCGTCTTCGGGGTCCACCTGAATCACCGCCACGACGTCGCCGTTGCGGGGCGTGGTTTGAATCGTAATGATGCCTTTCCCGCCGCGGCTCTGCGAGCGGTACTCGGCCAGGTCGGTGCGTTTGCCGTACCCGTGTTCGGTGACGGTCACGAGGGTGGCGCCATCCCGCCGGCGGACGACTTCCATGCTGATCACCTGATCGCCGTCCTCCAGCTCGATCCCCTTCACCCCGTACGCGGTGCGTCCCATCGGCCGCACGTTGTTCTCAGGGAACCGGATCACCAGGCCCTTCTTGGTGCCCAGCAGCACTTCCTCTTCGCCGTTGGTCACGTGCGCCGCGATGAGCCGGTCGCCGTCTTCCAGGCCCAGCGCGATAATGCCCCCGGCGCGCGGATTGGCGTAGGCCGACAAATCGGTTTTTTTCACCACCCCGTTCCGGGTGGCCATCACGATGTACCGATCCTCCCGGAACTCGGAAACGGGGAGAATCGCGCTGACCGACTCGCCCGAAGCCAGTTGCAGCAGATTGATGATCGCCTTGCCCTTGGCCGCGCGGCCCGCCTCGGGAATCTGGTGGACCTTGAGCCAATACACCTTGCCGGCATCCGTGAAAAAGAGGAGGTAATCGCGGGTCGAGGCGGAGAACAGCGTCGCGACGAAATCCTCGTCCTTGGTCCCCATGCCCAGCTTGCCCTTGCCGCCCCGCCGCTGCGCGCGGTAGAGGCTCAACGCGTTGCGCTTGATGTAGCCGGTGTGGGAGACGGTAATGACGACGTCCTCGGGCGCGATCAAATCCTCGAGCTCAATCTCGGCGCTCTCCGCGACGATCTCGGTCCGCCGATCATCGCCATACTTGGTTTTGATCTCGACGAGTTCATCGCGGATCAGCCCGCGCACCAACGCATCGCTGGCCAGGATCGCCTTGAGCGACTCGATCTTTTGCAGCGTCTCCTGGTACTCGGTAACGAGCTTTTCACGCTCCAGGCCGGTCAACCGCTGCAGGCGCATGTCCAAGATCGCCTGGGCCTGAATCGGCGAGAGTCCGAATCGGGCGATCAACCCGTTCTTGGCCTCTTCCGGGTCCGCCGCGGCGCGAATCAGCGCGATGACCGCATCCAGATGGTCGAGGGCGATCTTGAGCCCTTCCAGGATATGGGCCCGTTCTTCCGCCTTGCGCAGTTCGTAGCGCGTCCGGCGAATCACGACCTCGCGTCGGTGCTCGATGAAATGCGACAGCATCCCGTGAAGATTTAAGACTTGCGGTTGATTGCGAACCAACGCGAGAGTAATGATGCCGAACGTCGTCTGCAATGAGGTGTGCTTGAACAATTGATTGAGAATCACGGCGGCCACCCCGTCGCGCTTGAGCTCGATCACCATTCGCATGCCGTCGCGGTCAGATTCGTCCCGCAGATCGGCGATGCCTTCGATCCGCCGGTCGGACACCAGCTCGGCGATCTTTTCGATCAGCTTGGCCTTATTGACCTGATAGGGCAGTTCAGTAACGATGAGGCTCTCGCGCTCGGTCCGGGGATGGGTCTCGATCCGTACGCGCGCGCGCAAGGTCAGGCTGCCGCGACCGGTCCGGTAGGCATCGGCGATGCCCTTGGTGCCGTAAATGAACCCCGCGGTGGGAAAGTCGGGCCCCTTGATCACCTCGGTCAACTCATCGATCGTCACCGCCGGGCGTTCCAACATCAGGAGCAGACCGTCCACCACCTCGTTCAGGTTATGTGGCGGGATATTGGTCGCCATGCCGACCGCAATACCGGACGATCCATTGACCAGCAGGTTGGGCAATCGGGTGGGCAGAACCAGCGGCTCGGTTTGGGTCTCGTCGTAATTGGGCCCGAAATCGACGGTCTCCTTGTCGATGTCGGCCAGGAGCTCGTGGCCGATCTGGGCCATGCGGATTTCCGTGTACCGCATGGCCGCCGGGGGATCGCCGTCCACCGATCCGAAATTGCCCTGGCCGTCGACGAGCGGATACCGCAGCGAGAAATCCTGCGCCATCCGGACGATCGTGTCGTAAATCGCCGAGTCCCCGTGCGGGTGATATTTTCCCATCACGTCGCCGACCACCCGCGC
>JBDSOK010000325.1:0-3357 GCA_039914845.1 Nitrospiria bacterium
CGACGTGGACTATCGAGATTATCATTAAAGGAGGACGCCCCGATGACGATGCATACCCCCCCCCCCATCCCGGAGAGATCATCCGGCATGATGTCCTGGAGCCCCTCGGGCTCTCGGTCACGACCGCGGCGCGGCAGTTGGGGATCACGCGCAAGACGCTGTCGGCGCTGCTCAACGGCCACAGCGGCGTGAGTCCTGAGATGGCCATCCGCCTCGGCCTGGCCACCGGTACGACACCCGAGAGTTGGCTCGCCATGCAAACCGCGTATGACCTCTGGCAGGTACGCCCGCGCACGCGGCCCAAGATCCGGAAGCTCGTTGCCGCATAACGGAACGCCTCGTGTCCCCGCCGAAGGAAGCGGCGTCTGACCAAGGGCGGCGCGTGCCTACGCGGCGGCCTGTCCCGGTGGGCGGTGTTTCAGCCAGCTTGAGTGCGTGATGCCGTAGGTTTTGATTTTGTAGTTGAGGACGCGGGGGCTGATGCCGAGGAGGCGGGCGGCGTCTTTTTGGATCCAGTGTGTTTGGGCCAGGGCTTCGAGGATGGTGTTCTTTTCCACGTGGTCGAGGCGTTTTAAGGCCGGGGTGGTCGGGGGCGGTCCGGAATGGGGCTGGGGTGTCGAGGTCTGTGGGGGATTGGGATGCAAGGTCGTTCCGAGATCGCCGGGTTGGATCACCTCGCCTTCGGCCATGAGAACGGCGCGTTCGATCGCGTTTTCGAGTTCGCGGATATTTCCGGGCCAGTGATGGTCTTGGAGCATCGCCATGACGTTGGGCTCGATGTGCGCGAGGGGTTTTCCCAACTCACGGGCGTATCGTTGCAGAAAGTTTTGGGCCAGTAGTGGGATATCTTCGCGCCGCTCGCGTAACGGCGGCAGGGTGATCGTGATCACGTTCAGCCGGTAGAAGAGATCTTCGCGAAAGCGGTGCTCACGCACCTCGGTTTTCAGGTTCTTGTTCGTCGCCACGATCAAGCGGACGTCTACACTGATCGTTTTTTCTCCACCCACCCGTTCAAATGCCTGTTCCTGCACCACCCGTAGCAGCTTGGCCTGGGTGGCGGGGCTGATTTCGGCGACTTCATCCAGGAAGAGGCTGCCCGAGTGGGCCAACTCGAAGCGCCCGATGCGCTGGCGGTCGGCGCCGGTGAATGCGCCGCGCTCGTGGCCGAAGAGTTCGCTTTCCAGGAGGTGCTCGGGGAGGGCCGCGCAGTTGACCTTGATCAGGCTGCGCGAGGCCCGCGGGCTGGCGGCGTGGATTGCGTTGGCGACCAGTTCCTTGCCGGTGCCGGTTTCGCCTTCGATCAAGATGGTGGACGAACTGTGGGCAACCTTGTGGATGAGTGTGATCAGCGCTTTGAGTGCGGGGCTTTCGCCGAGGAGGTGGTGCTCGGTGTCGAAGCGACCGCGGAGATCGTTCAGATTTTGTTGAATGGTTTGATGTTCAAGTGATTTAGAGACTTTTAGTTCTAATTCCTCGATCTGAAATGGTTTTTGTATATAGTCTTCTGCGCCAAGCCGCATCGCCTCCACGGCATTCTCGACTGTCCCGTAGGCGGTCATGACGATGACCGCGGTGAGGGGGTTCGTGGCCTTGGCCGCCTTAAGGATGTCGAGCCCGCTCTTGCCCGGTAGCGACATATCGGTGATCACGGTTGCAAAAAATTCCTCGCCGATCAGACGAATCGCCGTCTCGGCGTCCGGTGCGGAGACCACACGATGTCCCGAACGCTCAAACGTTTCGACGATGCCGGCACGCAGCGAATCATGATCTTCGACGACGAGGATTTTCTTCATGCCGACAGGACGGGCTCGGGGATCGAGATGATGGGAAGGCGCACGGTGAATCGCGTACCGCGTCCCGGCTCGCTGACGACGTCGATCGTGCCGTGGAGATGGTCCACGATTTTCTTGGCATTGGCCAAGCCCAGCCCCGAGCCCTTGGTCTTGGTGGTGAAAAACGGCATGAAGACCTTGGGCAGCCGGTCGGGGGGGATGCCTTCCCCGTCGTCGGTGATCGTCACCAGGATCGCGCCGCCCCCGTCGGGCCCGGGGTCCTCGGCGGCGGTGGAGATGATGATCGTGCCGTACCGCTGCCGGACGGCGTCGATGGCGTTATTCATGAGGTTGAAGAAGACGATCTCCAACTGCCGGGGGTCGACCCACGTGGTCGGCAGGTCCGGTGCGAACTCGCGGATCACCTGAAAGGGGTGGGTGTGCTCCATGGAGACCGTTTGATCGAGGACCTTAGCCAGGACCTCGTCGATCCGTAGGCACTTGGATTCGAGACGGATCGGCTTGGCGAACGCGAGGCAGTCGGTCACGCTCTGATTGAGGTGTTGGACGTCGCCCATGATGGATCGCAGCTTGCGGTCGACATCGGGGTCCGCCGCGAGCGTTTTTCGCAAGAGCCCCGTCGTGACCTTGATGCTCGCCAAAGGGTTTCGCATTTCGTGGGCCAGGCCGGCGGCCATCTGCCCCAGCGCCATCAGCCGTTCTCGGAGCTGCGCCTGCTCTTCCATCCGCTCGACCTGGGTGAGATCCTTGAACAGCACCACCAGGCCGCCTCCGGTCGCCGACGGCAGCGGCGTGGCGGTCAGGCCGAGGGTGGTGCGGCGCGGGCACTGAAGCTGAATTTCCGCGCGGTCCAGGACGGTGTTGATGCGCAGTGCGTCGGAGAGGAAATCGACCAGCGCGGGATGGGCCGCGAAGGCCTCGGCATACGGCCGGCCCTGCGCGCGTTCCGGATCCACCGCGAGGATGGCGCTGCCGGTGGGATTGAGCAGTGAGACTGCGCGGCCGTGATCGAGCGCGAGCACGCCGGAGCGGAGATGGGCGAAGATAAGATCCAGAGTTGTGGAACGATCCATGGGGTAACCGGAAGACGGGGTCAGTGTAACAGCCATGACCCGTTCGGCAAGATCGCCGGGCATTCGATCAAGGCGATCGGTTCAAGTGTAAAGAAAATAAAACAGAATTAATGCGATATAAGTTGTTGAAAATAAATAGTATATCCGTATTGTCGGACGCGTGTATTACTCCAGTGTGTAAAAAACTCTGACGGACGGCTGAGGGAGTTGATGACTCTTATTGAAAATTTATCGTTTGTTTTTAATTGGATGTGATGTTTATTCAAGTTGGCATGCAACGTGCTAATAGACGTGGATGAGCAAGTCTCAAAAGGTTTGAGACTTCCATGTTTTGGACTCATAAGGGGAGGCAAGATGAAAAGCAAGGGATTAGGAAAGTCTCTTCTGTTCGTGGGCGTGGTTGCCCTCGGGCTGGGGTTGGCCACCACCTCGGCCCACGCCTTGTCGTTGACGCCAAGCGACGCTGATTGGACGACTAACGACAACAGCAA
>JBDSOK010000006.1:0-7433 GCA_039914845.1 Nitrospiria bacterium
ATACAGCAGCGTCGGACGTCCGTCCCGTCCGCCGATCACCAACCCGATGTCCTGGGCGACAATGTGGCGTTCCAGGATTTCCGACGGGGAGATGAAGGGATTACAGGCCGCGGCCGCGGTGAGCACCTCTACCACATCGCCCGGCTGGGTCATTCGATGGAGGATCTGCGACCTCTCGTCGATGGCGTCCATGATCAGCGGCCCGGCAGACGGAGAACCGGGTTCCGACGCTCGGTCTCCGTCACCGGACGGGACCATCGACTCGCCAGGGGCGCCAGTACGCGGACAATCTCGTCCCATCCCTCATCGAAGAATGCCCCGGAGAGGAATGTCGTCGCTAACCGGCTCTCCTCGCGAAGCGTTCCAAGAATCGTACAGTCGCGGTGAAGAAAGCGCTCCACCCCCTCCACCAGCCTGGCCCACGAGACCCCGGAAGATGATGGATTCCCATGCACGATGAGACGCACGGACACCGCCTCGTTGCCCGCGACGACACCCTTGATCGCCCGATAGACTTCCAGCAGCCCATCAGCAGTCGGTTCGTCGACGATAAAGATGAGTTCATCAGGCGAGGCGACGTTCGGTTGAACACTCTCGAGATCGGATAGACCGAAATGGATGAACACCACATCCGATTCCGCCACTCGTTCTTCAACGGCGCGCCGGATTTGCGGATCCAGGCAAGAAATGGGACGCCCCAAATCCACCGTTGATACCCATACCCCGGCCGGGGTTTCCAGGATCGGCTGCGCGGACCGGTCACCGGGAAGGACCAGGCCGAGACCGAATGCCGCTCCAAAGGCTGTGGGCGGTCCCTCCCCGACCAAGACCCTCTTTCCCCCCCTAGCCAACGCCGCCGCCATGCCGGCCACCACCATCGCGCCGACAACGCGACTGGATGCGCTCACGACCTGAAGGAGGCGGGGACGGGTGCGGATCGGCAAACGGGTGATTGGTTCAGCGGGGATCGATCCGCCGCCGTCTAAGAAGAAGTGCGAGACGTCTTCGAGTCGGCGCCGACCGGTCATTTCAAGCGGCGCCGCGCCAGGGCCTCGGAGGCTTCATCCTGTGAGGCCGGTTCCGTCTCGGGCCGTGAGCCGCGTCGAAAGCGCCGGATGCCGGCCACGCGATTCTGCCACCGATCGACATCGCGTTGGACGTCGGCCACGTCCAACAACCATTCTTGACCGGTAATCGCTTCAAATGCCGTGTTTTCGTAGAACACCAACACCACGTCACCGGTTGCCACTAAAGTCAATTCGACCAGCGGTTTCTTGATCGTCGGTAGAATCTCTCTCAACCGGGCCATGACTTTTCTGATCCGCTGCAGCGACACCCCGGCATCGAGCAATTTCTTGGCGGTTTTATAGGCGATGAGATCTTCGAAGGTGTAACGGGCATGGCCGCCAAGCGTCCGTTCGGCGGGGGTCAGGAGGCCGGTTTGATCCCAATACTGCATCTGCCGGCGGGTGATGCCGACGATTTCTCGAACCTCATGGCTGTGGAAGTATCGCTTCTCTGTCCCCACCGGCATCGCGCCTCGCAGCGACGCCATCATAGCGAGCGGTCCACGCCGTGTCAATGTAAATGATACAAAGAACCGGAAACTTGCTCGATTCAGGCGAGGGTGGAACGCTTAAAACAATCCTAATTGCACCAACTCATCCTTGGTAAACGGCACGGGATAATGACCGGTAAAACAGGCCTCGCAGAACGCCTCGACTCCCTCCGCGCCGAACGGCTCAAACAGCCCCTCATGACTCAGATAGGCCAGGGTATCGGCACCGATGTATTTCCTGGTTTCCTCCACGGTATGCGAGCTCGCGATCAGCTCTTGGCGCGTGGGCGTGTCGATGCCATAAAAACACGGCGAAATAATCGGCGGCGACGCGATGCGGAGATGGACTTCTTTCGCGCCCACCCCCCGAATCATTTTGAGCAGTTTTCGACTCGTCGTTCCCCTCACCAGCGAATCGTCGACCACTACCACCCGTTTCCCTTCCAGGACCTCCCGAATGGGGCTTAACTTGATTCGCACACCGAAATGACGGATCGACTCTTGCGGTTCGATAAACGTCCGGCCGATGTAATGGCTGCGCACCAGTCCCTCTTCGAACGGCGTTCCCGCCCCCTCCGCAAACCCGAGCGCAGCCGGGATCCCGGAATCGGGAACCGGGATCACGACGTCGGCCGGCACCGCCGATTCCTTCGCCAGGCGTCGGCCGTTCTGCTTTCGCACGGTGTACACATTGTGGCCGAACACGCGGCTGTCCGGCCGCGAGAAATACACGTGCTCGAACACACACTGTGCGCGACGGGTGGGAGGAAAGGGGTGGTAGGAGGTCACGCCCCGATCGTTGATTACCACGAGTTCGCCCGGCTCGATGTCGCGGAGATAGTCGGCCTCCACGAGATTGAATGCCACCGTCTCGGAGGAGACGACCCATCCGTCCCGCAGGCGTCCGAGCGATAAGGGGCGAAAACCGTAGGGATCCCGAACGGCAATGAGGCCTTCAGAGGAGAGAAACAACAGGCTGAAGGCCCCCTTCACCTTGCTCAGCGCATCCACGATGCGCCCCACCAGCGTCTCTTCGCGTGAATGCGCGATGAGATGGATGATGACTTCGCTGTCGGTCGTCGATTGGAAGATGGCGCCGTACGCTTCCAATTCCCCGCGCAGGGACTGGGCATTCACGAGATTACCGTTGTGCGCAAGCGCCAAATGGCCGAGCGTGAAATTGATGAGGAAGGGCTGGAGATTTTTCTCGTGGCTGCCGCCGGCCGTCGAGTATCGGTTATGGCCGATGGCCATCCGTCCCGGCAGCCGAGCCAGCCTCTCCTTGTTAAATACCTCGAGGACCAGCCCGGGCCCCCGCTCACCGAAGAATTCCCGGCCGTCGGAGGACACGATGCCGCTGCCCTCCTGCCCGCGGTGCTGCAGCGCATGCAACCCCAAATACGTCATATTCGACGCTTCGGGATGGCCGAACACCCCAAAGACCGCGCATTCTTCGTGCAGCTTGTCCAGCGGATTCAGCTCGATGCGCACGAGGTGCCTTTCAGCAGCGAGGGCACGGCGTCCCTCCATGCGTTGGCCGCCTCGCCGAGCGCCAGGTCGATCATCGTCTCGCCAGCAATCGACATCAGCAACCGATCACCCCCCGTTTCGCCGACCCACGCCGCCGGCACGCCGATCCGGTCGGCAACGGCGAGCACCGCCTTCACCGCATCCGGCCGAACCGACAACACGACCCGCGATTGACTTTCACCGAACAGCACGGCATCGGGCCGCAACCCGCGCGGATTGGCCACCTCGACGCGGACGCCGATCCGAGACCTTCCTGAAATGCACGACTCGGCAATGGCCACCGCCAACCCTCCGTCGGAACAATCGTGTGCGGATTGTACCAGACCCGCGGCCATGACTTCGAGGCAGCACGCATAGAGACGCGTTTCGGCCTCCAGGTCGAGCTCAGGGGGCAATCCCAGTTCGCGATGATGCCACCTCGCGACATACTCGGTTCCCCCCAATTCCTCTTTGGTCTCCCCCAAGATGATCACCGCGTGCCCGGGCGCCTGAAAGGCTTGGCTGATCACATGCCGGACCGAGGCCTTCCCGACCACCCCCACCACCGGCGTCGGATAGATACCCAGCCCCTTGGTCTCATTGTAGAAACTGACGTTTCCGCTGACGACCGGCACGCCGAACGCACGGCACGCATCGGAGATGCCGTCGATGACCAAGGCGAACTGCCACATCACCTCCGGTCGCTCGGGGTTCCCGAAATTCAGGCAATCGGTCGCCCCCAGCGGACGGGCGCCGCTGCACACCACGTTCCGACAGGCTTCGGCCACCGCGATCATGCCGCCGACGTAGGGGTTGAGCATGCAGTACCGGCTATTACCGTCCACGCTCATCGCCAGGGCGGTGGAGGTGCCCTTGATCCTGATCACCGCGGCGTCGGACCCGGGCACCACCATCGTATTCGTGCCGACCATGTGGTCGTACTGGTCGTAGACCCACGCTTTGCTCGAGATGGTGGGCGATGCCAGCAACGCGAGAAGGACCGCATTGGAGGACGAGGGCATCGGCAGCGCGTCTACCGAGAGATTTTGCAAGAGCTCTTGGAAGGCCGGCGGCGCGAGCGGCCGTTCGTATTTGGGTGCTCCGTCGGTCAGGATGGCGATCGGCAAATCAGCAACCGTCTTGTCGCCTTCGACCACCGCGATCCGTCCGGTATCGGTCACACGACCGATCACCGCAGCCTCAAGTTCCCACTTGGCAAAAATATCAGCCACCGCCCGTTCGCAACCCGGTTTGGCCACCAGGAGCATCCGCTCTTGAGACTCGGACAGCATGATCTCGTACGGGGTCATCCCGGTCTCACGGGTCGGGACACGCCTCACATCGATCTCGATTCCGGTCCCGCCGCGTCCCGCCATCTCGCAGGATGAACTCGTCAAGCCCGCCGCCCCCATGTCCTGGATGCCGACGATGAGATCCTGCGACATCAATTCCAAACACGCCTCCAGCAACAACTTCTCGGTAAACGGGTCGCCGACCTGCACCATCGGGCGCTTGGCCGCCGACCCTTCGCCGAACTCCTCCGAGGCCATCGTAGCGCCATGGATGCCGTCGCGCCCGGTTTTGGCTCCCACGTACATCACCGGATTGCCCACTCCCGACGCCTCTCCGCGAAATAGGCGATCTTTCGCGGCAATCCCCAGACAAAAGACATTCACCAACGGATTGAAGCGATACAGTTCGTGAAACGCGACCTCGCCGCCGACGGTCGGAACCCCGATGCAATTCCCGTAACCGGCGATGCCCGCGACCACGCGCTCGAATAAATACCGATTATCGGCGTCCTCCAATGATCCGAACCGGAGGGAATCCAAGAGCGCGACGGGCCGCGCTCCCATCGTGAAAATATCCCGCAGGATCCCCCCCACCCCGGTGGCGGCGCCCTGGTACGGCTCGATGAACGACGGATGGTTGTGACTTTCGATTTTAAAGACCGCCGCGAGACCGTCCCCGATGTCGACGGCGCCGGCGTTTTCTCCCGGCCCCTGCAAGACCTGCGGCCCGGTGGTGGGCAGGCGTTTCAGGTGGACGCGCGAGCTTTTATAACTGCAGTGCTCGCTCCACATCACCGACACGATGCCCAATTCGACCAACGTCGGCTGGCGGCCCAGCCGATCGCAACACGTCGCATATTCCTCAGGCGTCAGCCCGTGCCTTGCCGCCAGAGCCGCATCGATCGGAGGATGGTCTAATTCGCCGGAAGAAGCCATATGCGGGGAGGGAGCTACCGGGCTCCGCAGAGCGAGTCCACCGCGGAAAGAAACAGCGGCAACCCGTCGCGGCTCCCAAGCTCAGGTTCGGACGCGCGCTCAGGATGGGGCATCAGACCCAGGATATTCCGACGCTCGCTGCAAATCCCGGCGATCGCGTCGAGGGACCCGTTGGGATTGGCCGCTCCTCCCTCGGTCGCCACATACCGAAAGACAATGCGGGCATCGTCCTGCAACCGGCGGAGCGTGCCGGGATCGGCCCAGTACGAACCGTCGGCGTGCGCAATGGGCAACGTCAACACCTGCCCCACGGCGTATCGGGACGTAAAGGGTGTGTCGGACCGTTCGACCCTGACACCGACCGGTCGGCAGATGAAGCGCAACGAAGTATTGCGTAGGAGCGCGCCCGGCAGGAGGCCCGATTCGATCAGAATCTGAAAGCCGTTGCAAATCCCCAGCACCAGGCCCCCGCGCTCGGCATGGGCTTTGATGGCGCCCATGATCGGCGAGCACGCGGCTAACGCCCCGGTCCGCAGATAATCTCCGTAAGAGAATCCGCCCGGGAGCACCACCAAGTCCACCGCGGGGAGGACGGCATCCCGATGCCAGACGTCCACGACGGAGGCTCCGACCACGTCGCGGAGCACGTCCCGGCAATCTCGGTCACAGTTGGAACCTGGGAATACAACGACGGCCGTTTTCATCACGTGTCGGCGGCACATCGGGGACGCGTCGGAACGATCCGGGGAAACGGATCCACGCACCCGCGCATGGCGGAGCTCACTCCTCGATTTTCAATAATTCGCGGACCGTTTTTAAGAGCGCGCTGGTCTGAATGGGCTTGGGAATATACGCATTGGCCCCAAGTTGAAGCCCTTTGTCGCGGTCGGCTTCCGCGCCCTCGGTGGTCACGATGATCACCGGGATTTGGCTATACGCCGGTTCTTTCCGCACGATGCTCAACAGTTTCAATCCATCCATCAGCGGCATATTGATGTCGGCCACGATGAGATGGAACGCCTGTTCGGAAAGCTTTTTCAGTGCATCGACCCCGTCCGTGGCCTCGACGATCGTCGCGCCCTTGATGCGTTTCAGGCTGAACGTCACGAGCTGGCGCATCGTCGGAGAATCTTCGACCACTAAAAACGAGTACTCGGCCATGCCCGCCTCCTCTACTCTGCCTGGCTTGTCATCAGTCCGATAAATCCCTTGATCGTCGACAACGATCGCTGGGACCGCGCATACAATGTCGCACTAAAGATGGCGGTGGCCGCATGTCCCGCCATCATGGAGAACAACTCGTGGTCAACTCGCGTCAAGCGCTTTTTCTTTTGCTCGAAGAGATCGAAGATCGCGATCACGCCGATGACGTCATTGTGAATTTTCAACGGAATACAGACGATGGGCCGATCGGGCGAGCTCACCGCCGCGTGCTCAAGATCCGATTGAATGAACATCTCTCCCGATTGGGCGACCTTCCCGATGATCCCCTCCCCGACCTTGATTTTTTGGACCCGGGGATCGACGCTTTCCGCGGCCACCATCGTCAAGACCGGCTGTTCGTCATCCCGGACTAAGATCGCGAAATGATCCGAACCGATCAGATTCAGAATGATCTCGCTGACGATCCGAAGGACCTCCTTCAAATCCATGGTGGAGTGCAATTGATAGCTGGCGACGTAGAGATTGGCGAGGTTGTTGTTTTCCTCCTCGACCTCCACATATCGCACGGCAAAATCCTTATTCTCCTCTTCCACCAATTTATATCGGTTCAGCAACGCTTCGCGTTCTGCGGTCAATTCCATCACTTGTTGTTGGAGTTTGGAGAGATCGGGAGTGCTTCCATCTCTCTGCGCGGTCTTGAGCTGTTCCGTGACTTGCACCACCGCAAATCGTAATCGTTCATTCTCTTTGAGAATATCTTGAGTGAATTCGACGCCCTTGCGGAACACCCCCAAAAATTCATCCGCTCGCCGAAAGATCTCGGGATCTTTGTCTTTCTCCATTGCCGCTATCCTTTTGCGCGCCCGGAGTATAGCATCGGGCTCTCGAAGGCTGCAAGCCGCGCGCTCCGCGTGCTCATCCGACCTTGCGCGCCCCAGCCGTGAGGTGCCGAACCACCTGGTCCACAATCCCGT
>JBDSOK010000018.1:0-3007 GCA_039914845.1 Nitrospiria bacterium
TCTGCATCGCCCATGATTTGGTGATGATTCGACACATCAGCGACCGCGTGGCGGTCATGTATCTGGGACGCATCGTCGAGTTGGCCCCGACGGATGCCCTGTTCTCGACTCCCAGACATCCCTATACGGAGGCGTTACTCGCGGCGATCCCGATCCCCGATCCCGGGGTCATCAGCCGAAATCTCCTGCTGGATGGCGATCCACCCAGCCCGATCGACCTTCCCCCCGGCTGTCGATTCTATTCGCGCTGTCCTCGACGCATTCCCGAGTGCCTGCTCGTCGATCCCCCCCTGATCGAAATCGAGCCCGGTCATTGGGTGGCCTGTATCAGGGCCGTGGAGGCCCCGCTTAGATCTGCATCGCCGCCGTGACCGAATTGAGGGTCGAACTCGCGACGGCTTGAGCCCGCTCAGCGCCCTCGCGGATGATCTGATCCACACTTGACGGGTCGGACGCCAACGACGCTCGACGGTCCCAAATGGGTTTCAACCGTTCGACGATCCCATCACCCACCAAGGTCTTGCAATCGAGACATCCGATGCCGGCGCTCCGACACTCGACGGCAATGCGATCGATGACCGGGGCGGGCGAAAAAATGTGATGCAGATCGAAGACCGGACAGATATCCGGATTACCCGGATCGCGGCGCCGTTTCCTCGCGGGATCCGTCACCATCGTGCGAAGCTTCTCCCGGACTACGGGTTCGGGATCAGAGAGATAGATCGCGTTCTGGTAGCTCTTGCTCATCTTCCGTCCGTCCGTTCCGGGAAGCTTCGGCGCGTCGGTCAACAACGCCTTGGGCTCCGGAAACAGCGGGCCGTACAGATGGTTGAATCGCCGGCCGATTTCCCGCGTCAGCTCCAGATGCGGCAATTGGTCCTGCCCGACCGGCACCTCGTCCGCCAGATAGAGCAGGATATCCGCCGATTGGAGAACGGGATATCCCATGAAGCCATACGTGGTCAGATCCCGATCGGTCAGTTGCTCCTGCTGTTCTTTATACGTCGGGTTGCGTTCCAGCCACGGCAGGGGCACGATCATCGACAAGAGGAGGTGAAGCACCGCGTGCTGGGGGACACTCGATTGGATAAAGACCGTCGAGCGGCCGGGATCGATGCCGCAGGCCAACCAGTCGATCACCATCTCGCGGGAGTCCGGCTTGATTCGGGCGGTCTCGGCATAATTGGTGGAAACGGCGTGCCAATCGGCCACCATATAGAAACAGTCTCGGCTCTCCTGCAGCGTAATCCAGTTGGCCAGCGCCCCGACATAATTGCCCAAGTGCAGCCGGCCGCTGGGTCGCATTCCGCTTAAGATTCGTGGACGATGCACCCGTTCCTCCCTCATGACACACGATTGCCCCGTTCGAACTGCCTTTATAAAATCAAACCGATCAGAGCCGCCGACAGCGGACCCAAGACGCGATTGATCAGATGCAGCGGATCCAAAAAAATCAAGACCATCAGAATCACCATGCCGTAGCGTTCAAGTCCGGCCAATCGCTCGGAGCTGGACGTCGGGAGCAAGCCCACCAGGACGCGGCCCCCATCCAACGGAGGGATCGGCAAGAGATTGAACAACATGAGCCCGACGTTGATCAAAACGCTGTAGTGCAGCATATGGACGATCGGCTCGATCACGGCAAAACCCGACCCCCCGCCTGGGGCGGCTGATCGTCCGCTCAGCAGGCCCAGGCCGTTCATCCCATGCAGGAGGAGACCTGCGGCCACCGCAAGCGCGAGATTGGTCAACGGACCAGCCACGGCGACCCACACCATATCCTGTTTCGGACGACGGAGGTTCATGAAGTTCACCGGGACCGGCTTGGCGTACCCGAAGACGAACCCCGGCTGGCCTGAAATCAGCAAGGGGGTCACATAGAGCACAAGCGGGAGGATGATGGTCCCGAACGGATCGATGTGGGGCAACGGGTTGAGCGTCAATCGGCCGAGATACTTGGCGGTCGGATCGCCCAGCCGATCAGCCACAAACCCGTGCGCCGCCTCGTGGAACGTAATCGCGAGCAGAATGGGAATCGCCACGATCGACAACCCATGAAGAATCGACGGGAAATCCATCAGAGCGCGGGGACGAAACGCCCATTCCGGATTTGAATCCACGAGAGACGCCGCAGGGCCTCCCCTTCGGGACTAAACCCGGTGACGCCGGAGACTCCATGGTATCCGGTCACTTTGGCCAGTTCATCGCGCACGAGATCGCCGCTCGTTCCTCCCAGTTTGATCGCCTGAATGATCAGGCGCACCGCGTCGTAGGCCTGGGCGGCAAACGCGTCGGGCTCCTCCCGATAGCGGGCACGAAATTGGGTCACGAACTGTTGGACAACCGAATCCTGGGCGTTGGGAAAAAACCCATCGGCGAAGATCGCCTCCTCCACGTATCGTCCGCCGCTCGACAGCACCTCGCGTCCATTCCATCCACTGCTCCCCAAAAGCGGGAGGGCGATATCGTGAAAGCGGAGTTGCGCGGCGATCAATCCCACCGTCTCGCCATCACCGGGCAGAAAAACGGCATCGAAACCGGGAAGATACACGGGAGGGGGCGGAGTGGCGCCCGGTGAGTCGGGATTGGCCTCCAATTGCTCCATGGTCCCCTCTTGTTCAAGGTCGCGTGCCTTGAGGCTCTTCATCTGCTTGCCGAAGTCGACCGTGTCCGGCTCATAGCTCCCCGTGAACACGATCCTACCGCCTCGACGCGCGACGTCATCGGTAAACGCCGCCACCACGTCGGAAGAATACCGGTCGGTCGGCGCCAGAACCGCAAAGCGCGTGAGTCCTAGGCGCTGCATCGCATATTCCGCAACCGCGGCTCCTTCGACCGGGGCCGTCAGGGCCGTCCGGAACAGATACCGGTTCGGCGGCACGGGTCCCGACAGGCTGGGACTGATCATCGGCGTGCGTCCCTGTTGGGCTCGCGGCATCACGACCCCCACTTCACGACTTAAGACAGGACCCAGGAGGGCGACACAGCGATAATCGAATACCAGCTC
>JBDSOK010000095.1:0-7868 GCA_039914845.1 Nitrospiria bacterium
GGCGCCCACAATCCGCGCAAACACACGGTCAATGTCAAACCGTCCGAACGGGTTTCGCTCCTGATCACGGCCGACGCGGCCGGTCCGTGGGCGTTTCACTGCCACCTGCTCTACCACATGGAGAGCGGCATGTTTCGCAAGGTCATGGTGAACCCCCAGGGATCGGAGGCCCAATGAGGCCAATGGAATGGACACGCGTCGGGTGGATCCCGGCGGTTGGGCTTACGGTGATGCTCGCGGGCGTCGATGCAAAGACCGCTGCGGCCGAAGAGCTTGGCGCGCCGGTGGTCGACAACGCCGTCCACACATTCGTGCTGGCCGATCGGCTTGAATACCGTTGGAACGCCGGTGAAGACCGCCTTCTGTGGGATGTGCAAGGGTGGATCGGGCGGGATTACCAAAAACTCTGGATCAAGACCGAGGGCGAGACCCTTCGTCGCGGCCCCATGGGAGTGGCGGAAATCCAGGTGCTGTATAGCCGAGCGATCGCGGAGTTTTGGGATCTCCAGGCCGGATGGCGGTATGACCCCCGTCCCAGTCCCTCCCGCAATTTTCTCGTCGTCGGCGCCCAGGGTCTCGCGCCGTATTGGTTCGACGTCGACGCAACGGCCTTCATCAGTGACCACGGTGACCTGTCGGCCCGTCTCGAGGCCAAATATGATCTGCTCCTCACGCAGCGCCTCATCGCGCAACCTCGTGTTGAGACCAACCTCGCGGCGCAACGCGTGGACGAGCTCGGCATCGGCCGTGGCGTGAACACCATCGAGATCGGATTGCGACTTCGCTACGAAGTGCGGCGTGAATTCGCCCCGTACGTGGGCGTATCCGTGACGCGGGTGCTGGGAGAGACGGCCAATCTCGCGCGGGGCCGAGGCGCGGATGCGGATGTGTCCTCTGTCGTTGCGGGAATACGCGCGTGGTTCTAACCATCCTGATCTTTGCCGGTTTGCCTATCGAATCCCGAATCCTTCCTTGCCTGGACAACGCCCCGCGCGGTCTCGTATACTGGGCCACTTTATGTCCCGCTCGCCTCACGCCTTGAAAGCCCCATGATCGCCATTCGTGGGTGTGACCTGGGGAAAAGCTACGGCCACTACCGGGTCTTCGATCGACTCTCCGTCGAGGTGGAGGAGGGCCAGTGCTACGCCCTCTTCGGGCCCAACGGCGCCGGCAAGACCACGTTGCTGCGCATTCTCGCCACGCTGTCCCGGCCGTCGACGGGGCGATTTGAAATCGCCGGCCACGACGGCCTGACCGAGAAAGAGACGGTTCGAGGCGCCATGCTCTTCTTGGCTCATGGCTCCTATCTCTACGATGAGCTCGACGCCGTCGAGAATCTTCGCTTCGCGCTCGCACTGCGCGGGCTTACCCTCACCGACCGGCAGATCAAGCTGGCGCTGGATCGAGTCGCCATCGGTCCGTTCGCGGACTTGAAAACCCGCTATTACTCGGCAGGGATGAAGAAACGGCTCACGGTCGCCAAAGCGATGTTGATTCGACCGAAGGTCCTCTTACTCGACGAACCCTATACCTCGTTGGACGAATCGGGCATGCGTCTGATGAATCAATACCTGCGGGATCTCGCCGGCGAGGGGGCCGCGGTGCTGATGACCACCCATGATCGCGTGCGCTCGGCCGAGGTCGCGCACCGGGTGGGCGTGTTGGATAAGGGCCGCTTGCAGGAATGCTCCGTCGAGGAATTGAAGGCTCATGCCATTTTTTAGGGTGATCCGGTGGGTGGCCTGGAAGGATCTGATCAGCGAGATCCGCAGCCGGGAAACGATCTCCTCGATGTTTTTCTTCGCGCTGATCGTCATTTTGGTCTTCAGCTTCAGTTTTTCGATGGACCAGAGTGAAACCCGCGAGTTGATTGCGGGCATCATTTGGGTCGCGTTCGCCTTCACCGGCATCATCGGGCTGGGCAAATCGTTCTCCGCGGAGCTGCAGAACGACTGCCTGGAACATCTCCAGATCAGCCCGGCCTCGAAAGGGGCCATCTATCTCGGCAAACTCGCCGCCAATTTGCTCTTCATGCTGATCGTCGAAATCATCCTCTTTCCGATGTTCGTCATCTTTTTCAATTTGGACGTGGTTGAACAACTCCCCGTGCTTTTGCTAATATTCGCCCTGGCCACGCTGGGGTTGTCCACCGTCGGCACCCTGTTCTCGGCCATGACCGTCCAGATTCGAGCCCGCGAGGTCATGCTCCCGATCCTGCTCTTGCCGCTGGCTGTCCCGGTCATGATCGCCGCCGTCGAAGCCACTCGAGGCGCCCTCAATGGGAGCCCGATCGCGATGTATGGGAATTGGCTGCAACTGCTCGCGGTCTTTGACGTCGTGTTTACCGTGATGTCGTTTTGGGTGTTCGAATGGATCCTGGACTCGTAGGAGCCTGATGATCAATGCCATGATCAAATGGATGCAGCGCTATGAAGGCTGGGTGGGAGCCGGGGGCGCGCTCTGCCTGCTGGCCGGGCTGTACCTCAGCCTGGTCGCCTCGCCGCCCGACTACTATCAAGGCGAGGTGGTGCGGATCATGTATATTCACGTGCCGCTGGTGCAGACCGCGATGCTCGCGTATTCGGTGCTGTTTGCGGGCAGCCTGTGGTATCTCTGGAAACGCGATCCGATCGTCGACAATCTGTGCCACGCGGCGGCCGGCATCAGCGCGTTTCTCACCGCCGCAGGCCTCATCACCGGCTCAATCTGGGCCAAGCCCACCTGGAACACGTGGTGGACCTGGGACGCGCGGCTGGTGTCCTTTGCGGTGATGTTTCTGATCCTGGTCGGCTACCTGATGCTGCGCACCTTCGTCGACGACCCCGAACGCGAGGCGCGGTACGCGGCGGTTCTGGCCATCGTCGGTTTCGTGGATCTCCCGATCGTGCATTTTTCGGTCGAGTGGTGGCGTACCCTTCACCAGCCGCTCTCGATTTCCATGCGGGGGGTCGCCTTATCCGGAGAGATGCTGCGGCCCCTGATCGTCATGAGCATCGGCTTCTCCGCCCTGTTCGTCTATCTGTTGATGGTCCGCACCCAGATGCTCTATCTGACCCGTCTCCTCCACGCGAAGAAGGGCCGCCTGCTGAGCCACGCGCATTTGTCGGACCTGGACACATGAGCCGGCTGTATCTCCGCTGGGGTCTGTTGATCAGCGCGGTCGGCGTCATCGCCTGGTTGGCCGCCGGCTATTATACGCGCCACTTGGTCAGCGTCACCCCGGAAGCCGTCGTCAACGGACAGCTGACGGGCGATCTCGTGCGGGTGCAGGGGATGGTGGAGGCGGGCACGCTGGCCGGGGATGTCGAGTCGGGGCGCGTGCGGTTCATGTTGGGGGGAGAGGATGAGGCGATCCCGGTGCGGTACGACGGCCCTCCGCCCGAGAATCTTCGGGAATTGAAAACCCTCGTGGCGATCGGACGCTGGGAGGCGGCCGACCGCGTGTTCTTGGCCCACGATCTGGCGTTGGTCTCCAATTACGGGTTCGTGATGGGCGCCTATGCGATCGGGCTGATCCCGCTCGGCTTGTTTTTGTTTGCGATGGAGCGCAGAGTGGGACTGCTCTATCGCGAAATCAAACAATCGAAGCTGTATGAACCGGAGGCGGATCAGGATGTGGACGCGCGGTAAAAAAACCGGCATGGCCGTCAGTCTTCTCCTGGTGGCCGGGGCGCTCGGCTATTTGGCCCTGGGGAATTTCGGCGACAACCTGGTGTACTTCTTCACGCCTTCGGAAGTCGTGGCCTTTTCGCCCGAGTCCTCTCAGAAAAAAGTCCGGGTCGGGGGGATGGTGGTCAAGGGCTCCCTGAAAGCCGGCACCGGGACCCCCGGCATGCGGTTCGAGCTGACCGACGGAGCGGCGACCATTCCCGTGACGTTCGAAGGCATTCCGCCCGATCTCTTCAAAGAGGGACAGGGGGCCGTGGTCGAGGGCATCTGGACTCCCGCCAAGGAGTTTCACTCCACGATGATCATGGCCAAGCACTCGGAAGATTACATGCCGATCGAACTCCGCCGGGCGGGCGTGGAGTTGCCCAAGAAAGATTTCATGAAAACCCTTCGGCAATAGGTCCGTCCATGCGCCGATTCCGCGTTCCCATCGCACGCTCTCCCATCCATCCCGGGGCCCGGCCATGATCATCGAACTCGGACATTTCGCGGTGGTCACCGCGCTCGTGCTCTCGCTGTTGGGGATCGCGGCGCCGATCCTCGGCCTGTGGACCAGGAACTCCGACTGGATCCGCGTCGGCCGCCAGGCGGTGACGCTGATCTTCGTGCTGCTGGGGCTCGGGATCGCGGCGATGGAGTACGCGTACCTGACGCGCGACTTTTCGGTGGCCTACGTCGCCGCCACGTCGAATTCCAAGCTGCCGCTGTTCTATACCATCGCGGCACTGTGGGGCGGCCACGAGGGGTCGCTGCTCTTGTGGGTGTTCATCCTCTCGGCGTTCAGCGCGGTCGCGGTGTGGCTCCACTGGCGGACCCAGCCCGCGATCATGCCGTACCTGATCGCCGTCGAATCGTCGGTCATGTTCGGGTTTCTGATGCTGATCATCTTTCTGTCGAACCCGTTCGAGCGGATCTTCCCCGCCCCGCTCGACGGAAAGGACCTCAATCCCCTGTTGCAGGACCCCGGGATGACCATGCACCCACCGCTGCTCTACATGGGATACGTGGGCTTCTCGATCCCGTTCGCGTTCGCGATGGCCGCGCTCTTTTCCGGCCGGCTGGGGGAAGAATGGATCAAGGTCACGCAGCGTTGGACGATTTTCGCCTGGATGTGCCTCACCGCCGGCATCATGATGGGCGGGTATTGGGCCTATTACGAACTCGGCTGGGGCGGCTATTGGGGCTGGGACCCGGTGGAGAATGCCTCGTTCATGCCGTGGCTGGTCGGCACGGCGTTCCTGCACTCGGTGATGGTGCAGGAGAAACGGAAGATGTTCAAAGTCTGGAATCTCTTTCTGATCATCCTGACGTTCTCGCTCTCCCTGATCGGCACGTTCCTGGTTCGCTCCGGGGTTCTCACCTCGGTCCACACCTTCGCCACCGATCCCGAGCGGGGACTCTACATTCTGATTTTCCTGGGCGTGGTACTGGGCACCGCGTTCGGCACGCTCATCGCCCGGGCCTCGAAGCTCAAGAGCCAGGTCGAGCTCGATTCGATCGTGTCGCGGGAATCGGTGTTCATGTTCAACAACCTCTTCTTCCTGGTCGCCGCGGCGACCGTCTTTCTGGGAACGCTCTACCCGCTCATGATCGAGACGTGGAAAGGGGCGAAAGTCACCGTCGGCCCGCCCTACTACAACGCGGTCTTCATGCCGATTGCGCTCGGTCTCTTGTTCCTGATGGGGGTCGGCCCGTACATCGCGTGGCGCAAGGCCTCGCTGGACAACATCAAAAAGAACTTCCTGATTCCGCTGATCGCGGCGTGTGGGGTCACGGTGTTGGCCGTCGCCCTCGGGTTTCGCAGCCCGTTCACGATCGCGGGCGCGTTCGTCGTCGGGTTCGTGTCCACCACGATCGCCACGGACATCGGCAAGGTCTCGGCGTTTTTCGCGCGGCGCGACCGCGTCAACTATCTCCGGGGATTCTTCCGGGCGTTCCGGAGCAATCAGCGTCGCTATGCCGGCATGGTGACGCATATCGGGGTCTTGGTGTTCGTGATCGGGGTAATCGCGTCGACGGTCTATCAAACTGAAAAGGTGGTGTCGCTGCACGTCGGAGACGAGTTTACGATGGGCCCGTATCGCCTCAACCTGACCGAGCTTCGCGAGGTCCAGGGTCCGAATTGGACGGCGAAGGAAGGACGCTTCGCCCTGTATCGAGGCGATCGCCTCTTGACCGAGATGACGCCTCAGAAACGCATCTACATGGCCACCCAGACGCCGACCACCGAATCGGCGATCTATGCGATCAATATGGGCCACGTCTTCCTCACGATGCCCGACATTTCTCCCGACGGCGCCGCAACCGCGCGGGGCGTGATCAACCCGTTGATCCTCTGGGTGTGGGGCGGCGGCGGGATCATGGGCCTCGGCGTCCTGTTGAACATGTTCCGGCCCCGGAGACGCGACGAATGACCCGCGGCTGGCAGATCGCGTTGATTGTCGGCCTGCTGGGGCTGTTCGCGCTGTTCTATCAAGGCCTCTGGGGCAACCCGCGCCTGATCCCCACGGTCCTGATCGGCACCCCGGCGCCCGCGTTTGCGGGCCCGGCGGTGGGCGCGGACGGGACGGTGTCGCTGGAGCAATTCCGGGGGAAGGTCGTCATGCTGAACTTCTGGGCGTCCTGGTGCCTGGAATGCCGTTTGGAACATCAGAATCTGCTGGCCATCAACGAACGCTTCGGCCGGGACCCGAACTTCGTCATGCTCGGCGTGAATTACCAGGACCAGGAAGCGGACGCGCTCGCCTATCTGCGGACGTATGGGTCGAATTTCGCGCATGTCCGCGACGTCAAAGGTGCGATCTCGTTCGACTACGGCGTCTACGGGGTGCCCGAAACCTTCGTGGTCGATCAACAGGGCGTCATCCGCTGTAAGACGATCGGTCCGATCATCGGCACCGTGTATGCCGAGTACACGCAGCGCCTCTTGCCCGGGTTGTTGCAGGGCGGAACCGAGGCGGTGACGTGTTGAGACCATGGCTCGCCGCCGGGGTGATCGCCGCCGCGCTGGTCACCTCCGCCGGCGCGTCGACCGTCGACGAGACGGCCTTGGATATTCAGACCCGGGAAGTGGCCAAGACGCTTCGTTGCACGGTCTGTCAGACCGAAAACATTTGGGAGTCGGGCTCGCCGTTTGCCCGGCAATTGCGTGACAACGTGCGCGAGCGCCTGGAAAAAGGCCAGTCGCCGGAGGACATTCGCGCGTATTTCTTGAGCCGCTACGGCGATTACATTTTGATGCAGCCGCCGACCCGGGGCGTGAACTGGCTGGTGTGGCTCGGTCCCTTCGCCCTGCTCCTGATCGGCGGCGCGCTCTTATATCGCACGCTCAGGGGGTGGGTGACGCAGACGCCGCTTCCGGCTCCCCCGGCCGACCCGCTGGATGAGCCGTCCCGCCGGCGTATCGAACGCGAATTGCACTCATGAACCGCACCTGATGTTTCTCCTCGCCGTGGTCCTGCTTCTGGCTTGTGTGTTGGCCGTGCTCGTGCTGCCGGTGTGGCGGCGCGACGCCGAGCCGATCCCCATGGGGGACGAGGCGGAACGGGACCAGGAGCACGCGGATCTCGGCATCGAACGTGAGGGCCTCGCGCGGTCCTTGCGTGAACTGGAGGTTGAACACGGCCAGGGACGACTGACCGGCGAGGATTTCGCCCGCCTGAAGGCCGGCGACGAGCGGCACTTGCTGGGGGTGCTCGATCGCCTGGAGGCGCTGGAGGCTGCCGCGCCGAAGAGTGCGGCGCATCATTTGGCGGGCCGGACGCCGTCGTGGGGCGCGATGCTGGCGCCCGCCGCGATGGTGCTGGTCCTCTCCTCCGGGGTGTACGCCTATCTCCAGTGGAAGCAGACCCAGGTTTTTGCGGCCATGCAGGCCCGTGCGGGGGGACCCGGGATGCCCGATCCCCGGCAAATGGTCTCCCGCCTCGAGACGCGACTGCGCGAGAACCCGAACGATCTGGAAGGGCAGATCATGCTCGGCCGGTCCTATCTCGCGCTCGACCGAATTCCGGAGGCCCGCAAGGCGTGGAGTACCGTCCTCGAGCTCAACCCCAGAAATCACGAAGCGCATTACAACCTGGGCGTGATCCTCATCAATACCCGCAAATTCGACGATCCCGACCAGTTTAAAACCGCGCTCGTCCATTTCGACGCGGCGCTGGTCAATGTGCCGATGGAACCCGCCGTCAATTGGTATCGGG
>JBDSOK010000109.1:0-3059 GCA_039914845.1 Nitrospiria bacterium
CGCTGAAAGCCGGCCTGGACGATTACGTCATCAAATCGCCGAAACACGCCGCCCGCCTGGCGACCGCCGTCCGGTCGGCCCTGGAGCGCAGCGCCTCCCGGCGCTCGCTGAGGCGGAGCGAGGAGCGCTACCGTCTCCTCGTCGAGGGGATTCGAGATTATGCGGTGTTCCTGGTGGACCCCGACGGAACCATCGCGACCTGGAATTCCGGAGCGGAACGGATCTTCGGCTATGCCGCCGAGGCCGTCGTCGGCCTACCCTACTCGACCCTCTTCCGTCCGGAAGATCGCGAGCGTGGGCTTCCCCAGCGGGTGCTCGGCGGCGCTCAAACATCGGGCTCGTTCGAGGACGAGGGTTGGCGCAGACGACGTGACGGCTCGCAGTTCTGGGTCAAAGCGACCGCCACCCGCCTGGAGGAGGACGGCCGGCTCGTCGGCTGGTCGCTCCTCACGCGCGACTTGACCGAGCGCAAGCGGGCCGAGCAAGAGATTCAAAAAGCCGGCAAGCTGGAATCGCTCGGCATTCTGGCGGGCGGCATCGCCCATGACTTCAACAACCTGCTGACGATCATCATCGGGCATATTTCGCTGGCCCGCATCAGCCTGGACCCCGGCACCCAGATCGTCCGGCAGCTCAACGCCGCCGTGAAGGCGGGCATTCGCGCCAAGGACCTCACCCGGCAACTGCTGACCTTTTCGACCGAAGGGGCGCCGGTGAAATCGCTCATCTCGCTGGGCGGGCTGCTGGAAGAGTGGGTGGCCTTTCCGTTGCGCGGCACCTCGATCCGCCCCCGCTTCCTGATCGACCACGACTTGTGGCCGGTCGAAGCGGACGAAGGCCAGATCAATCAAGTCATCAACAACCTGGTGATCAATGCCCACCAGGCGATGCCCGCGGGCGGCGTGCTGACCGTACGGGCCAAGAACTCCCTGATCCATCCCCAAGACCGCCTGCCGTTGGCCGCGGGCCCCTATGTCCGCATCTCGATTACGGATCAAGGCCCCGGTATTCCCCACGACCAGCTCGCGAAGATCTTCGATCCCTTCTTCACCACCAAACCGCGGGGAACGGGGCTCGGTCTGACCACCTCGTATTCGATCGTCAAAAAACACGAGGGGCATATTCGGGTGGAGTCGGCCTCGGAGGGCGGGGCGACCTTCGATGTCTATCTGCCCGCCAAGCCGCGCGAGACCGCGCAGGCCAAACCCGCCACAACGCTCTCCCGCACGGGGACGGGCAAGATCCTGCTCATGGACGACGAACCCGCGATCCGGGACTTCTTCCAGGATCTGGTGCGGTATTTGGGGTACGAGGTCGAATGCGTCGCCGACGGCGACGCGGCCGTCGAACGGTTCCGCGATGCCGCCGCCGCGGGCCGGGGGTTCAACCTCGTCATTCTGGATCTGACGGTGGTCGGCGGCATGGGCGGGCTGGACACTCTGGTGCGGCTTCGCGATCTGGATCCGCGGGTGAACGCGGTCGTCTCCAGCGGGTACGCCAACGATCCCGCCTTGACCGATTACCGGCGCTTCGGCTTTGCGGGAGTCATCTTCAAACCCTACGAGATCGAAGACCTGAGCCAAATCCTCCGCGCGGCGATGGGCGGATGAGAATATTGACTTCACCTATCTCCCATGTTACAACCGTCGCGGTTGTCCGAAAGCGGGAATAGCTCAGCGGTAGAGCATCGCCTTGCCAAGGCGAGGGTCGCGGGTTCAAATCCCGTTTCCCGCTCCGGCCTTGCAAGCCAAGAAAAGGGGACAGGCTACTTTTTCGGTCTGCTGACGAAAAAAGTGCCTGTCTCCTTTTCTATTAGGCGCCCCGCTGGGCTATGGCGCTGCTGAGGATTTCATCCAGGTGTTCGATTTCGAAGGGCTTGGAGAGGCGGGCGTAAAATCCGGCTTGCTGGAAATCGGACATCAGCGGATCGTTGCTGTACCCGCTGGAGACGATGGCCTTCACCCCCGGGTCGAGGAGGAGGAGTTTAGCCAGCGCCTCTTTCCCGCCCATCCCGTCCCGCACGGTGAGATCCAGGATGACCGCATCGAATGCCCGGCCCTTGTTGCGGGCGTTCGTGAACCGTTCCACCGCCTCCGCGCCGTCGCGGCTGCCTTCCACCTCATAGCCCAGACCGACGAGCATACCCTCCACCGCCTCGCGCACCGAGTCGTCATCATCCATCAGCAAGACCCGCCCGCGCGTCCTGGCCTTCTGAGCTTGAGGCTCGTCAAGGGGGACCGGCTGTTCGGAACGCGGGAGGTAGAAGTGAAAGGCGGTGCCCGTACCCAATCGGGACTCGACGTCGAGGTGGCCCTCGTGGCGTTTGGCGATCCAATAGCAGGTAGTGAGCCCCAAACCGCTGCCTTTCGGTTTGGTGGTGAAGAAGGGATCGAAAATTCTAGGAACGAGCGCGGGCTCGATGCCGGGTCCGCTGTCGGTGACGCTGATCTTCACGTAGTCGCCGGCGGGTAGCGGGGGGGCCTCGTGGGCCGTGAGCGCGACGTTCGTGGCGTGGAGTCCGATGGTGCCTCCCTCCGGCATCGCTTGTTGGGCATTGATGACCAGGTTGGCGATGACCTGGCCCACCTGGCCCTCATCGGCCTCGACCGGCCACAAGGGGTCGGCAAACGCCATCTCGCAGCGAACATTCGAGCCCTGGAGAGCGAATCCCGCCGACTCGCGGATGACGGGTTCGAGAGCCATCAGCTTGCGCACCGGCTTGCCGCCCCGGGAAAAGGTCAGGAGTTGCTGGGTCAGGGTCCGCGCCCGCATCGCCGCCTTCTGGGACTCGTCGATTCGTTGAAAGACCTTCCCCTCCCGATCCACCAGGAGCTTGGCCAGCGAGAGATTGCCCACGATCGCCATCAACATATTGTTGAAGTCGTGGGCGATCCCTCCGGCCAGGACGCCGATGGATTCCAATGTGCTGGCGCGCGACACCTCTTCTTCGATCCGCTTCTGATCGGTCAGATCGACCGCGACGCCCACCACCCCGATCACCTGACCCTGATCGTCCCGCAAGGGCGCGTGGTGCATCTCAAACCAGACCGAACCCACGG
>JBDSOK010000119.1:0-7629 GCA_039914845.1 Nitrospiria bacterium
GCCGCCGCGCTCGGCGGGGTGATGGTGGCGACGGGCCTTGCCGCCATCGGGGTCGGGTGGGAAGGAACTCCGATATGGTATCAGGTCGTGTTGGTGTCGATCGCGCTGCCGGCCTCCGTCACCGGCGGGTACCTGCGGTCCGACGGCGGTTCGGGGTGACGTTTGACAGGCGCGCGGCGCTGCCGTATGATCCGCCCTCGTCATGACTCTCCCACCCCCCAAGAGGTCCGCGATGACGCGCTCCTGGTGTCGCCCGCTGGCGATGCTCTGCCTGGTGGTTATTCCCTTCGTGTCGAATCCGGCATCGGCGGCATCCCCGCCGCCCAAGATGTCCGAGCTGGAGCGCTACGTCCGGATCCAGATCGAAATCGGCGCGGCGATGAAGGCGTTTTTCGCCAAGATGCAGCCGGGTTCGGGCAGTCCCCCGCCCGAGCAGCGCGAAGCCATGGTGGAAGAGATCGACCAGACCGTTGCGACGATTCTCAAGAAATACGATCTGACCACCGAGGAATACAATCGGCGCAAGAAAGACGTGTTTGAAGACGAGACGGCGGTGGCGGCCTTCCTGGAACGTCATCCCGACCTCAAGGCCCAGTGGGAGGCGCTGCCCTTTCGCGGCGCCGGCGGCCATGGCCGCCGACCGCCGGGCGCCCCCTAGCAGGGTGCTGAAAAAGTCTGCACCATGCTCTCCCAGGGGCTCGCGCCCCTAGGACGGCCCAGAAAACCGGGGCCTGTGACCCCTCGAAGGGGGCCAACCCCCTTCGAGCAACCCCCACGCAGGCTTTTTCAGCAGCCTGCTAGCAGCCCCTGCTAGTCCGCTTTTCCTGCCAACCGATACAAACCAAGTCCCACCCATTCATGGATTGCCATGGAGCTTTGCCGGAAATAATCCACGTCGGGGAGATAGGCCGTCACCCCTGAATGCACGTTGCCGACCGAGAACTCGCATGGATAGGCGGTGGCTTGAAAGCCCTGGCGGGTGAACATCGCCATCGCCCGGGGCATGTGCAGGGCGGAGGTGACGAGGGCGATGCGGGAACGGTCGGCCAAGAGTTTCTTGGTTTCCACGGCATTTTCAAACGTCGTGCGCGAATGGGTTTCGGTGCGGATAATCCACCGCGAGCGCTCGATCGAGCGAAGAACCTGGGCCATGACCACGGATTCCGGGAGCTGCTCGCGAAACGGATCCGCGTTTCCGCCGCTCAGCACCAGCATGGGCGCCACGCCCTGACGCATCACGCTCCGGCCACAGAGCAGCCGTTGAAGGGTCGAAGCTTTCAGATCATCTCTGGTGCGGAGACCGCCCTTGCGCTGAACCCCGCCCGCCAGCACCACCACCGCATCATAGCGGGCCGCGCGTGCCGCGAGATCCGCCGGCTCGGGATAGCGGTGCTCCAACGTCCAGGCGAGGGTGCGGCTGACCGGCGCGATCGAGAGGCCATAGCTGAGGATCAGTGCCGCGAGCAGGCAGGCGCGAAGCCGCGCGGGATGGCGCCCTCCGGACCACGCGACCGACAGGCCGAGCAGCACGATCACCCAACTCAAGGGATAGACCGCGACTTTGACGATCTTGTAGATGATATAGACCCAAGCCGACATGGAGGCCCCCGTTCAGGCCTCCTTGTAGCAGAATCGGGCGCGCTTGCCTAGCCGCGATCTCCCGTTTGGACACCCGGCAGAATTGTCTTGACAAGCCATGATGGTTTTTGTAGTAATAGAGCCTTTGTAAGCGGGACTTCTGTTGACACTGAGGAGCTATGCGAACCTTTCAAGCGAAAAAAGAAGATGTACAGCGTGCGTGGCACCTGGTGGACGCCGAAGGCCAAATCCTGGGGCGGCTGGCCGTACAGGTCGCCGTGCTCTTGCGCGGCAAGAACAAACCGACCTTTACCCCCCATGTCGACACCGGCGATCACGTCGTGATCATCAATGCCGAGAAAGTCCTCTTGACCGGGGATAAGCTCCGTCAGAAGCTCTACCGTCATCACAGCGGGTATCCCGGGGGGCTCAAGGAGGTGTCGGCCGGCACGTTGCTCCGCGAGAAGCCGGATCGGGTCTTAACCCTCGCGATCAAAGGCATGTTACCGAAAAATAAACTGGGTAAGCACATGGCCACCAAGCTGCGGGTATATAAGGGATCCAGTCATCCCCACGCGGCGCAAGGCCCTACACCGTATGCCTTGAAGGCGTCAAGGCGGGGAGCCGTCTGATGGCCGTCGAACAATTCACAGGAACAGGTCGCCGCAAGAATGCGGTGGCGCGCGTGATCTTACGTCCGGGGAATGGGACGATTCTGATCAATCATCGACCCTACGAAGAATATTTTCCGCGCGATGGCTGGAAGCTTCAGGTGCGGCAGGCGCTTGAGTCTACGAGCATGATGGGGAAGTACGATGTCTTGGTCAACGTCTGCGGAGGCGGGCTGACCGGTCAAGCCGGGGCGGTCCGCCACGGCATTGCGCGCGCGCTCCTGGAAGTCAATCAGGGCCTTCGCCCCCGTTTGAAGACCGAGGGGTTTTTGAGCCGCGATCCTCGTATGAAGGAACGGAAAAAGTACGGGCAGAAGGGCGCGCGACGACGCTTCCAATTCTCCAAGCGGTAAGACCTCCGCTGTGACGTCTCGAGGGGAAGGTCTGACGGCCTTCCCTTTTTTTGTGTGGTGAAGGCGCCGGCCCACTCGGGCCGGAGGGGGCCGCGTGTTCCACCGGAAATCCAGAGATGCCGAGTAAACAGACGGTCCGCGTCGCGGTCGTAGGGGCCACGGGATACACCGGGGGCGAATTGCTCCGGCTGCTCTCGGGCCATCCGGGCTTCTCGATCACGGCCGTCACCTCCGAACAGTCGGCGGGCAAGGCGTTGGCCGAGTCGTTCCCCTCCCTTGCCCGCATCATCGATCTGCCGCTCGTCGCTTTCGACGCGGAAAAAATCGCGGAACGATCCGATGCGGTCTTCGTCGCCCTGCCGGCCGGGACGGCGATGCAGGCCGTGGCGGCGCTCTCGGCCCTGGGCCGCCGGGTTGTGGATTTGAGTCCCGATTATCGGTTGGCGGATCCCGAGGTCTACCGGGAGTGGTATGGCATGCCCCATCGCCATCACGCCCTGTTGGCCAAGGCCGTCTACGGGCTTCCGGAGCTTCATCGCCGGCGCATCGCGAAAGCCCGTGTGGTCGGCAATCCCGGCTGCTATCCCACCGGCGCCTTGCTGGCTCTGGCTCCGCTGGTCAAGAAGGGGCTGCTCCGCCCTGGAGCGTCGGTCATCATCGACGCCAAGTCCGGTCTCTCGGGCGCGGGACGCGGCGCGACCCTGCCCTATCATTTTTCGGAAGCCAATGAAGGATTGATGGCGTATAAAGTCGGCCGCCACCGCCACCAGCCGGAAATTGCCCAGGAGTTGGGGCGGCTGCGCGACGGGGCCCCGGGGATCATCTTTACCCCCCACCTCGTGCCGATGACCCGCGGTATTTTTTGTACCATCTACGCCGAGACCCCGGGCCTGACGCCCCAACGCGCCATCGCGCTCTATCGCACGTTCTATCGCGATGCGCCGTTCGTCAGGATCCTGGAGCACGGTGAATCGCCGCAGACCAAGGCGGTCTGGGGTTCCAATTTCTGTGATATCGGGCTCGCGGTCGATCCGGAGGCCGAACGGGTGGTGTTGATGGCCGCCATCGACAACCTGGTCAAAGGCGCGGCAGGACAGGCGGTCCAAAATATGAATTTGATGTACGGCTATCCGGAAACGATGGGGCTGATGTCGCCCCCGGTCTTCCCATGACGCGCCAAGCGGACGCGCCGGCCCACGTTCCCGGAGGCGTCACGGCGCCCAAGGGATATCGCGCCGCCGGGGTCGCGGCGGGCATCAAGCGCGGCGATCAGCCCGACCTCGCGTTGCTGGTTTCCGACGTCGAAGCGTCGCTCGCGGGCGTGGCGACCACCAACCGGGTCAAGGCGGCGCCCCTCCTGCTCAATCAGTCGCGGATCAAGCGGGGCCGCGCGCGCGCGGTGATCATCAACAGCGGGTGTGCGAATGCGTGTACCGGCGCGCCGGGGCTCAATGATGCCAAGGCCATGGCCGCCGAGACCGCCCGCGTACTCGGAATCGACGATCGTGACGTGTTGGTGGCCTCGACCGGCGTGATCGGCGCGCGCTTGCCGATGGACCGCGTGCGCGCCGGCATCGCGCGCGCAGCCGGGCAACTCGCGGCGGCGGGAGGCGCGGCGGCCGCCGCCGCGATTTTGACCACCGATACGCTGCCCAAGGAAATTGCGGTTCGGGAAGCGTCCGGGCGCATCGCCATCACGGTCGGCGGGATGGCCAAGGGGTCGGGCATGGTGCATCCTCAAATGGGGACGATGCTGGCCTTCATAACGACCGACGCGCTCATCGCGCCGCGGCCCCTCCAAGCGCTGCTGAAACGCGTCGTGGACTCCACCTTCAATACCATCGACGTGGACGGCGAGACCAGCCCCAGCGATCTTGTGCTCTGCTTGGCCAACGGGATGGCGAAGAACGCCCCGCTCACCTCGGGGCCGGCGCTCGCTCGCTTCGAGGCGCTGGTGCATCAGGTCTGCGAACGACTCGCGCTCATGATCGTGCGCGATGGCGAGGGGGCCACCAAGTTCGTGACGTTGCGGATCGTCGGCGCCGCCAATGCGGCGGCGGCCCGGCGCGTGCTGTTGTCGGTCGCTCGATCCCCGCTGGTGAAAACCGCCTGGCACGGCGAAGATGCCAATTGGGGGCGGACGATCTCAGCCGTGGGCGCCGCCGGAGTCCCAATCCGCCCCGATCGGATCGGTTTGTCGATCGGGCCCGTGCCCGTAGTCCAACACGGAGTCGGTCTGGGGGCGTCGGCCGAAGCCGAGGCCGCGATCGTCCTCAAGCAGCGCGAATTCACCGTGACGGTGGATCTGGGGCAGGGGCGAGCCGAGGCGGTGATTCGGACGTGTGATTTGTCGGCGGATTATGTGCGCATCAATGCCTCCTACCGCTCCTGACCGCTGACCGCCGAGAAGGGGCCATCTGCTGCGTTGTCAGGCGGGCTTGCGTGCTCACGTACGACCCGGTACGCTCCGCGCGCAAGCCCGCCTTCCGCCTTGCATCTGACCCCTTCTCGGCGGTCAGCCGAGCCCTCTCCATTGCAGGAAGAATAAAATGAGCAGGGTGCGGAAAAACTCGGAGCGGTTGCCGGTTGCTGAAAAAGCTCCAGATGCAAGGCCGCAGGGAGGAGGAAACCGGAGCGTACGATGTCGTACGTGAGGATTTCCGACGACCGAGAACGCGGCAGATGGAGCTTTTTCAGCAACCGGCTAGGGGAGATGGGCTCGGTCGGTTTTGGCGGCTAGGTAGAAGTCGCTTTCGGTGAGGCCGTTGATTTTGTGGGTCCAGATTTCGACGCGGCAGCGGCCCCAGCCGATGTGAAGATCGGGGTGATGGCCCTCGCGCTCGGCGATCTCGCCGACCCGATTGGCGAAGGCCATCGCGTCGGCGAAATCGGGGAATTCAAAGGCGCGTTCGATGCGCGTGGCGTCGTGGGTGGCCGACCAGCCCGGTTCGAGCTCGGCTAAGAGCGTGGCCACTGAGTCGCGATCCATCGGGGCGACGCCTCCCCGGCATGGCACGCAGGCTTTTTCCGCTAATCCCATGGGCTCTCCTCTGTTGATCGCGGTCCGCTCTCGTTCTCCGCCCCCGATTCTATACTGAACCGACCATCCGGCGCGCCGTCAGCCAGCTTTTGACCGCGATTGCGGCCTTAGTCGGTCGTCCCAATCGAACCGGTTGGTCGAACACGCGATAGCCCGACGCTTCGATGCGGTCGAGCAGCGCTTCATACGTGCGTCCCATGATTTCGGGGGCCAGCAATGTGCGCGGGTCGGTCATCAGCGCACGGGCCCGCGCGTGGGATGCCCGCGCGCGACGGCATTGAAAGGCCATCAGCCGCTCGAACGCGGGGGTGTGGCGGAGGGCCAGCAGGTCTTCCTCGGGATACCCGAACGCCTGGAGATCCTCCTGAGGGATGTAAATCCGGTCGCGCGCGGCGTCGGCCTTCACGTCGCGGATGATGTTCGTCAATTGTAACGACAGGCCGCGCTCGACGGCGTAGCGCCGCTCGGCCTCCCCGTCGGTCCCGAAGATCGGCAGGCACAGGAGTCCCACCGTCGAGGCCACACGGTAGGCGTAGCCCACCAATTCTTCGTAGGTTTGATAGCGCGGCCGCCCGATATCCATGGCGACGCCCAGCAGGAGTTCGTCGAAGTGCGTTTTGGGCAGGCGATAGGCGGCGACGACCGGCGCCAGCGCGAGACCCACGGCATGCGATGCGGTGCCCGCGTACACGCGGTCGAGCTCCCGCCGCCACTCGCGCAATCGCGTGCGCGCGTCGTCGGCGGTCGGGGCGGTATCCACCGCGTCATCCACCACGCGGCAGAAGGCGTAGACGGCATCGAGCGCGACGCGTTGCCGGCGTGGGAGGAGCAGGAGCGCGTATCGGAAACTACTCCCGCGTGACGCGGCCGACCGCCAGGTGACCGGCATGGGTCACCCACCCCCGCCGGGGACCGAGGCGGGGAATGCGGCCTTGGCGAGCAGGCGGACCTTCGCGGCCCATCCCAAGTGCGGCCGTGCGCTCAGGACGTCATACTTCGATGCCTCAATGCGATCCAGGATCGCCATGCCCCCCAGCCACGTCAGCCGCAACTCGTACGCCAACTCGCGGCCGATGCGGTGGACCAGGGGGCGCCCCGCCTCGAACAAGGCGCGGGTGCGGGCGATCTGATCGGCCATCAGCCGCCGGAAGGCGTCGTCCACCAGACCCGCGGACAGACCTTCGACGGGATACCCGTGCTTGGCCAAGTCCTCGAGCGGCAGATAGACGCGGCCCTTCCGGAGATCCACCGCCACGTCCTGCCAATGGTTGGTCAATTGCAAGGCGGTACAGAGGGAATCAGACAATTCGTGGAGGGCCGGATCACGGTACCCGAAAACGCTGAGGACGAGGCGGCCGATGGGATTGGCCGACAGACGGCAGTAGCCGAGGACGTCGTCGAATCGCGGGTAGCGATCGACCACCACGTCCATCTTGAACGCGGTGATGAGATCCTGGAAGGGCTCGACCGGCAGGCGGAAGGTCTCGATCGTGTCCTTGAGCGCGATGAAGATCGGATGGTGCGGTTTGCGCCACATGCACTGCAGGAGTTGGCCTTCCCAGTTTTCCAGCAAGGGCAGCCGCAAATTATCCAGGTAGGTCGCTTCATCGGCGAAATCGTCGGCGGTGCGGGCAAAGGCATAGATCGCCCAGAGATACTTGCGTTTCTCGGCGGGTAAGAGCCGGGATCCCACCGGAAAATTTTCATAATGCCCGCGGACGATGGCCTCACAATGGGCGAACGACTGTTCGAGGTCCCAGACTGTTTCGTCGGCGGGGCCGCCGTCACGCGGCCCGCCGGGCATCCCGGTCGGCATGCGGCTGTGATACCACACGCTCCGCGCGAAGGTCAACGAAGAGGCCTGCTGCGGGGGGATCACGCATCGGGTTCGCCGCGCCGCTGCCCTCCCGCCCAGGTCGCTTGATGCAGGATGCCGCGGAGGATGCGGACCTCCCGGGCATCGAGCCCGGAGCGGTTGATGATCGCG
>JBDSOK010000178.1:0-6420 GCA_039914845.1 Nitrospiria bacterium
TACCGCGATCTCGATCTTGAGCGGCCGGGATTGACGCGCAAGCATCTCATCCAGGCGATGGTCGACAACCCGGTCTTGATCGAGCGCCCGATCGTGTTGTCGATGGGGAAGGCGGCGTTGGGCCGCCCGCCGGAACGCGTCGAAGGCATCCTATAGTCGCCTGTCCATGATGGGCCATCTGCTGCGTTGTCGGTCGGCCTCTCGTGCTCACGTACGACCCAGTACGCTCCGCGCGCGAGGCCTCCCTCCGCCTTGCATCTGGCCCATCCTGAACAGGCTCTTTCGGGGGTGTGAGTGACGATTCCTCAAAACGAATACAAAGATGGAAGAGCACGGCTTGTGGGTTTGGAGACTGAGTATGGAATTACGCGGGATCGAGGCGCGGTGGATGCGGTGACCGAGTCCATGGCGCTGGTGAGGGCGCATTTGGATGGGCCGTTTCGCGGGGAGTGGGATTATCACGATGAAGATCCCCATCGCGACGCGCGCGGCTTTCGGGTGGAGCGACTCGAGCAGGATGAGGAGGAGGATGCGTTTGTCGCGCAGGACGCCAAGCGGCCGTTCTCGTTCCGCGACATGAAGAGCGATCTGATCTTGGGCAACGGCGCCAGGTTTTACAACGACCACACCCACCCGGAGTACTCGACCCCGGAGTGCGCGAGTCTGGCCGACTTGATCGCGCACGACCGGGCCGGCGAGGCAATTCTGTGGGATGCCGCGCGACGGCGCAATCGCGCGTTGGAGGCCGCGGGCGAGCAGGGCGACGTCTCGTTGTACAAAAACAATACCGATTTTCACGGGCATAGTTATGGATGCCACGATAATTACCTGCTGCCGCGCGACGTGCCGTTTCGCGACGTGGCCGGAGGCTTGACGCCGTTCCTCGTTTCCCGGCAGGTGATCGCCGGCGCGGGCAAAATCGGCGTCGAATCCGACGGGGGATACGCGCCGGGCCGCTATCAATTGTCGCAGCGCGCGGATTTCATCGAGACTGAGTTGAGCGTGAATACGATGCACAACCGCCCCATCGTCAATACGCGCGACGAGCCCCACGCCGACCCCCGCTTGTACCGGCGTCTCCATCTCATTCTCGGGGATGCGAACATGTCCGAGTACGCGACGGCCCTCAAAGTGGGGACCACCCGCCTGGTGCTCGATCTGATCGTCGCGGGCGCCGCGCCCGGAATCGAATTGGAGCGGCCGGTGGAAGCCGTCAAGGCCCTGTCACTGGATCCCGATCTCAAGCAGACCGTCACCCTTGTCGGGGGACGACGGGTCACCGGCATCGAGTTGCAAACGATGTATTGCGAGACGGCCGGCCTCCGCTTCGCCGGGCGAGATGCGGAAACCGACTGGGTCTTGCGGGAGTGGGCCGAGACGTTGAGGCTCCTGACGGGGGACCGCTCCGCGCTGCGCGGTCGAATCGATTGGATCACCAAATGGTGGTTGCTGGACACCTTTGTCGCGGATGCTCGGGTGGAATGGCAGGATCCGTGGCTTGCGAGCCTGGATTTGGAGTACCATCAACTCGATCCCGCGCGAGGCTTGTACCGCGGGCTGGAGGCGGAGGGAGGCGTCAAGGTCCTCACGGCTCCGTCGGCCGTGGCCGAGGCCCGGCACCGAGGCCCGGCCGATACCCGGGCGGGGGTGCGGGGATTGTGCGCGGCGAAATTTCAGGAAGAGATCGAATCGATTCAATGGGGAAAGGTCGTCGCCAAAGGCCGGGTGACGCTGGACCTGCAACGGCTGTTCGATCCCGAAGAGGTTCGGCGATTGTACGACCATCTGAGCGCGGCCTCCGGCCTTGCGGCCGGGATTCGCGCGTGGAATGAACGGAAGCGAGGTGACGCATGAGTCCATTTGACGTAGAGCGCCGGGAACACCCGGCCGACCCGGTTCCGAAGCCTCGGGAAGACGAGGGCGGTCCCCGGCGTCCGGATGTCGAATCACCGGATCGGGATAGTCTGTTGAAGCGGATGCGGAAGGTGGATCCGAAACAGGCGGAGCGCTATCGCCAAAGAACGGGCGAGTAGGACGCCCGATCCGCCGAGACGGGGGCGCCTGCTGCGTTGTCGCGGCGGTTTTGCGTCCTCGCGTACGACTAGTACGCTCCGGGCGCAAACCTTGCTCCGCCTTGCATTCGCCCCCGTCTCGACGGCCGGGCTGTGTGGCGGGGTGGAGCTGAGGCAAAAACATTAGGGCGGCCGGGTCGCGGACTGCCGGCCTTCAGCACTCAAAAAGGAGAATGGTTTGAGGGGTGATTTTTTGGAAGTCCTGAAGGCTGGGGGGTATGCGTGGGGGGCGGCGGGAGCCTCGGGCACGCCGATCGATCCGGCGCTCGTGGCGCATGGGACCACCGTGCTGGCCATGAAGTATCGCGATGGGGTGCTGGTGGCGGGGGATCGGCGGGCCACGGCGGGGAACGTGGTCATGCACGATCGCACCGACAAGGTGCTCGATCTGGATCGCCACAGCGTGCTGGCGATCGCGGGCGCGCCCGCCACGGCGTTTGAGATGGCGCGGGTGCTCGACCACTCCTTTAAGTATTATCGGCGCAGCCAGTTGCAGGATCTGAGTTTGGAAGGCAAATTGCGCTCGGTCTCCACGCTGCTCCGCAACAACGTGCCGGCCGCGGTGCAGGGCATCGGAGCGGTCGCGCCGATCTTCGCGGCGTACGATCCGGATGCGGGCGCCGGCAAGATTTTTTTCTACGATATTCTGGGCGCCGAATTCGAGGGTGTGGAGTACGCCGTATCGGGCTCGGGTTCGCCGACCCTGCGGGGAATTCTCTACTATCTGCATCGCTGGGGGCCCTCCACCGCGGGGCTCGACGCGTCCGACGCGATGGTCCTGGCCCTGCGCCTGTTGGAGAGCGCGGCCGAATTCGACGCCGCCACCGGCGGGATCAAGACGGGGGATGGGATCTACCCCATTGTGAAATTGATCACGCGCGAGGGCATCGATCCGGTCGGCACGGACCGGCTCCGGGAGCTGTACGCCGGCCAGGTGGAGGCCCCGCGTGTTTGAAGAACCCTATCGCTGGACCGAGGCGGTCGGCAACCGGCGGGCCTACGTCGAGGCGCAATTCGCGCATGGCAGTCCGGTGGTCGCCCTGTCCTATCGGGACGGCATCGTCTTGGTAACGTTCCAACGCGGGATCGCGAAGCTCTATGAGATTTACGACCGGATCGCGCTGGGCGGGATGGGCCATCCGGCCGATTTGGAGATGCTCCGTGCCGCGGCGCTGGACATGGCCCACGTGGAGGGATTCAATCGCGCGCCGTCCGACGTGACCGCGATGCGTCTCATCAAGTACGGGCTGGCCCCCACCATCAAGCGCGCGTATGAAGAGATCTTCCGCGCCCCGCTCATCGCCAAGATCGTCTTGGCGCAACTCGGCGGGCAGGCGGGCGCCGACGGCTTCGTGACCATCGACTATGACGGCGTGTTCGAGCAGGCCTCTTCCCGTGCGGTGCTGGCGTCTTCTCCCGAGATCGAAGCGCTCATGCTCAAACGGCTGGACCGGGACGGTTCGTCCGTGGACGGCACGCTCGACGACGCGCTGCGGACCGCGCTGCGGGTCTGGGCGGTGGGCGATTTGGCACAGGCGGAGGACCGTCAACCGGACATGCCGGACGACAACCGGGCCGATGCTCATCTCAAGACGATCTACGCCGATCGCCGGCTTGAAGTGGCCCTGCTGGATCGACGCGCGATCGGCGGATCGAAATATCGCGCGCTCGCGCCCGCGGAACTGGCTCGGACCGTGACCCCCTGGTTGGGCGGAGGTTCCTGACCGTCATGACGGCGCGGAATGCTTGATCGCATCGTCGGCATCGAGACCGAGTACGGCCTGCTCGTCCACAGTGACGAACGCGCCCGCGCGCCGGAACGGATCGCCCATCGGCTGCGCGATTTTATTTTTCGCGAACAGCATCTGGGATTGCTCGATCAGCACCATCGCGATTACGACGAGCCGATCGGCAACGGGGGGTTTTTGCTCAACGCCGGTCGTCTCTACGTGGACATGGGCCATTTGGAATATGCGAGCCCCGAGTGCTCCACCCTGGCCGATATCGTGGCGTACGATCGCGCCGGGGACGCGATCGTCCAACGCGCGCTCGATGAGGCGGGCTTGGGCGAGCAGGCCTCGCTGATCAAGAACAACATCGACCATGAGACGGGCGCGACGTTCGGTTCTCATGAAAATTATCTGGTCCGGCGGTCGTTTCCCTTCGATCGCGGCGGCCTCGACCGGCTGGTGCCGTTCCTGGTCACCCGGCAGATTTTCACGGGATCCGGCCGGGTGGGCGCCGCGCATATTCCGGGGGGACTGGTCACCATCGGTTCGCCGCCGACCCGCGATCCGGTGACCTTTCAAATTTCCCAGCGCGCGGATCATATCGTCAACGAATTTTTCCAGTGGGTCCAGGCCAATCGATCGATCATCAATACGCGGGATGAGCCCTTGGCGGACCCCGATCGTTTTCGGCGCATCCATCTCCTGCTCGGGGATTCCAATCTCTGCGAGGTCGCCACCGCGCTGAAGGTCGGCACCACGTCGCTGGTGCTGCAGCTCATCGAAGACGGTGCGCGGCTCGACGGGTGGACGCTGATGGATCCGGTGGGCGCGCTGCGGAGTATTTCCCGCGATCCCTCGCGCCGATGGATGGTCGAACTCGCGGACGGACGCACCATGTCGGCGGTGACGATTCAGGAAGGGTACGCGCGCGAGGCGCGCGAGCGCTATTACGGACAGGACGACGAGACGGACTGGGTGATCGATCAATGGGAACGGGTGCTCACCGATCTCCAGGGCGATTACCGGCAATTGGTGGGCCGCGTGGATTGGGCCTCCAAGTTATGGCTGCTTGAGACCTTCCGCGAAGCGGAAGGGGTGGAGTGGGGCGACCCGTGGCTGAAGAGCCTGGATCTGGAATACCACAATCTCCAGCCGTCCAAAGGGCTCTATTTTGCGCTGGGCGACGAGGGCCGTCTCGATCGGTACGTCACCGACGAGGCGGTCGAACTTGCCGTCGCCGGTCCGCCGCGGAATACGCGGGCATTCGGCCGGGGAGAGGCGATCCGGCATTTGATGGGCACCAAGAGTCGCTATGTCATCACCTGGTCGGGGCTGCTGGTGGAGGGTCGCCAGCCGTTTCGAATGCCCGACCCCTTTGTGACGTACGCGGTGGCGGTGGCCGCCCACCTCGATCACGGTGCGGCGCCCGGGACCGCCGCGTCCTGACTCACCCCCGTTGACACCGACCGTCCGGCTGGTATCGTGATCCCGGCATTTGACGCAGCCGGGATGACCTCAAAAAAATCTCATCGTGCACTCTCCTCTGTCCGCACCACCGACGAAACCGCCGTGGGTTCCGTGGAGACTCGCGGCGAACGGCTCGGTCGGCCGGTCCGGGATCTGGCCTGTTTGGTCGTGGTGGCCGGAACCGGCATCGGGGAGAAGATTCCCCTGGCCACGGACCGGCTCGTGATCGGGCGCCAACCCGACGCCGACGTCTGTCTGATCGACGCGCTGGTGTCCCGCCATCACGCGGAGATCGTGGTCGATCAGGACGGATTCTTGCTCCGCGATTTATCCAGTCGGAACGGCACGTTTTGCAACGAGCGGCAGGTGACCGAGAGAATTCTTGAAGACGGCGATCTGATTCACATCGGGGGCTCGGCGTTCAAATACGTAGGCCGGGACAGCATCGAACACCTCTATTTGAGTGTGATGGCCGATCGCGCCCGGATGGATGGTCTCACCGGCCTGTTCAACAAGCAGACGTTCCAGGACTATCTGGAGCGAACCGTGCTCCGTTGCCGGGATCTGCGCGAGCCGCTCTCGGTCGTGCTGTTGGACATCGATTGGTTCAAGCGCGTCAATGACCGCTGGGGGCATCCCGCCGGAGACGCGGTGCTCCAGGAGACCGCCGGACTGCTCAAGGACGGTTTTCGGCCCACCGACCTGTTCGCGCGGGTCGGAGGCGAGGAATTGGGGCTTATCCTCCCGTATACCGATGCCGACGGCGCGCTGAAGGTCGGCGAACGGATGCGGAAGCGCGTGGCGGAACACGCCGTGGTCTTTGAGGGCCACACGATCGGAGTCACCGTGAGTGTCGGCGTGGCGGACATGGGCGAGGACGTCGACGAGGCGCTGCTGGTGGCGCGGGCAGATCAAGCGCTGTATGCGGCCAAAAAGCAGGGCCGCAATCGGACCATGTGTTTCGATGACGCGGCGCGTGGGCCTTCGCGCCGTCGCAAAGCAGCCTAACTACGTTAAAATCGCACGCCGGCCGATATGGCGATTCCCGGATACGACCCTCTCATCCGCGAGTACAACACTTCCCACTGAAGACTTCTGGGCCTGTCCGGATGCCGAATCAGCCCGAATCCGACGCCGTAATAATTTCGCTC
>JBDSOK010000313.1:0-3421 GCA_039914845.1 Nitrospiria bacterium
GAGCCCCACCTCGGGCTCTTGGCCAGCGCGTCGGCAACCCCCAGGCGAGCCGGGGACGAGGCGGTGGTCACTTCGACCGCCTTGATCGCGCGGGCCAACGTCTCATCGGCTCGCGCGGCGTCACCCAACGCGTCGTAGACCGACGCCAACACGGCCAGCGGTTCCGCCGCGCCGGGATCCAGCCTCACCGCCGCCTCCAGGGCCTCGCCTGCGCGCGCATAGTCGCCGCGTCCTTGGTACAGCGTGCCCAAATTGAAGTAGGCGAGGCGATAATCCGGCGCCAGTTCCAACGCGCGCCGATAGGCGTCGATCGCGCGGGGCGCGTCTCCCCGCCGGGCATATCCCGCTCCGAGATTGAGGTGCGCGACCGGGCTTCCCGGCGCCTTGGCCACGGCGTCCGCCCACAACCGCACCTCGTCGCTCCACACGGGATTGCGCGCGACGGTCGCCACGGCCAACGCCAGCAGCGCGACGCATCCCGAGATGGGAAGTACCCGGCGAATGGCAGACCCCGGCGCAGCGCCCCGATACGCCGCCCACCCGGCGAGGCCGACCGCCGCCGACACGCCCATCCAGCCGATATAGCCCCGGTGCTCCTGAAAAATCACATTCAGAGGATAGGCCAGCGTAGGCAGCAAAGCCACCGGAAACCAGAGCAGAAAGAACCCCGCAACCCGGCGCCAGTCCCCTGCGCGAAGCAACCAATGCGCGCCCCAGGCAATCACCGCCGCCAATCCCAATCCCCCGGTGAGGACCGCGGGACGCCAGGGCGTCTCGTACACCGGCACGTCGTGCAACACGCTCAATCCGAACGGCCAGGCGAAGGTCGTCACGTACCGGGGAAAGACCGCCAGTTGCGTCCAGGCGTTGGACCAGACGTCCCGCACCCCCGGCTGGGCCCCGGCCAGCGCCGCCAGCACCGCGCCGTGATATCCGGTCAGCAGGAAATAGCCGGCCAACAGCGAACCGCACGCGGCATACGGCAGGAACCACGCTTTCCAGCCGATCCCGCGCGACCATCCCAGGTCGTAGCAGACCCACAGCAGCGGCGCGGTTACGGCAATCTCCTTGCTCCCCAGGCCGAGCGCCAGCGCCGACAGGGCCAGAACCGCGGCCCCGAGCGCGGCCAGCGCGCTGCGCCATCCGCGCGCCTGCGCCCTCCGGAAGAGGACGAACATCCACACCGCGGCGGCGTACCACACGGACGCCAAAAGAGACGATCGCGCCGCAATATAATTGACCGCCTCGCTGTTGGCAGGCGTCACCGCAAAGAGCAGCCCGGCGGCAATGGCGGGAGCCGGATGCCCCGCGAGGGTCCCGATCAGCGCCATGAGCACGGCGGCGGCGCCCCAATGCAGCACGACGTTGACCGCGTGGTAGCCGAAGGGATCGAGAGCGCCGACCCGGTGATTGAGCGCGTAGGTCAGGGAGGTGAGCGGCCGATAATGCCCGCCGCCCGCCTCGGCCGCCCACGCGCCCCACCACGACCCATCGACGGCACCGGCGCGCAGCCGCGCATTGTCGACGATCGTGTGCCGGTCGTCGTACTGAAACGGCCCGTGAAGACCGTTGGCATAGAGCACCACGATGAGAGGCAGGCACCCGAGAATGCCTGCCGCCGTCCACGCGCCCCACCTTCCTCCGCGACCACCCGGCGCCGGAGGATCCACAGGTGTTCGGATTTCGCCGTCGTTCATCGTCCCCTCCGTCCCGTGGTCGGGCCCCCTATCCCGCCGAGCCGCGTCATCGCCTCGGAGGCCTTCGCCCGGAGGATATCATCCGTCTCACCCGATTGCCGGATCACCACGGCATAGTGTGTCAGGGCTCGCCGGCGTTCGCCCCGTTGCTCCGCGGCCAGCGCCGCATTCATGTGGCTGAGCAGATCGGCGGGGTCCCGCTCCAGCGCCCGCTCATAGGCGATGAGCGCGTGATCCCACGCCCCCCGTTTGGCGTGTACGACGCCCAGCCGGAAATGAGGGGCCGGGTCCTCCGGATCCAGCTCCGCCGAGCGGCCGAACGCCTCAAGTGCCGCCTCGGATCGGCCGAGTTCCTCTCGCGCCACGCCCAGGTTGAACCACACGTCCGCATAGTCCGGGTAGCGCTCGGCCAGCGGCGCGATCGCCGCCTCGGCCTCCCGCCATCGCTTGAGACGCAGGAGCGCCGCTCCCAGCGAGGCGCGGACCCCGTCATCGGAGGGATCGACCGCGAGCACGCGTTCATAACGCTCGGCCGCTTCGGTCAGGCGACCTTGGGCGTCCAGAATCGCGCCGCTCCGCGCGAGCGCCGGGGAATTGCGCGGGAAATCATCCAGCAGGCGCTCATACTCGTGCAATGCCGCTTCGGGTTGTCCCTGCCGCTCGTAGACCTTGCCGAGATTGAGGCGCGCCTCTGAATTCCGGGGCGCCAGGAACACCGCCAGACGAAACTCGGCAATCGCCCGCGCATAGTGTTCCATCTGGGCGAGGACGGTGCCCAGGTAATTATGCGTCGAGGCGAGGGTCGAGTCGATCGCCAGCGAATGTTCGAACACCGCCCGCGCCTCGGCGAATCGTCCCTCGGACGCCAATCGAATGCCCCGATTATTGTGTCCGAGCACGCTGGACGGGTAGTGAGAGAGCGCATCTTCCCATAAGTGATCGTGATCGACCCAGACGGCCGTACGCGCGACGTCCGCGGCGATCGCCCCCACCGACACCGCCACGAGCCCGGCCGCGGCCGCCGCGCGCACCGCGGGATGACCCGGCAAGGAGCGCGCGCACGCCGCCGCGATTCCACCGACGGCCCAGGCCAGCGCGACGCCGCCCAAATAGCTGCGATGCTCCTGGTAAAGCGTCACCCGCGTCACGAAGGGCAAGACCGCCACCGGCAGCAGCGACACCCAAAACCACGCCAGACACCATCCCAATCGGCGATCACGGCGCCATGCGATCCACGTCACGGCGGCCGCGAGCGCGACTCCCGCGAGAATCGCGGCGGCCTCGGCGGAACCGATCACCCGCGGCCAGGCGTAATCGATCGCCAGTCCCGCCGGCCAGAACCAGTGCCCGAAGGACACGACCGCGATCTTGCCCGCGAATAACGCATGCTGCACGACTCCACCTGCCTCGCCAATCCCCACCGTCGCGCCAAGAACCGCGCGGCGAACGACGAGCAGGGCCGCGGTGGCCGCCCAGAAGGGAAGCGACCGGACGGCGGTCACGCGCCATCCCCACCCGTCCGACCTGGCGCGATCCCAGACGATGACGAGCAGCGGCAACACCACCGCCGCCTCCTTGGTCCCAAGGGCCGCCGCGCCGAACGCCACCGCCGCCGCCCGCCTCAATACCGCAGACCGCGCGGAAAGCCCCGACCTGATCGAGGCGTCGTACATCATGATCGACGCGAGGAGCCAGGCCGTCGCGAAACTGGACGAACGGGCGGT
>JBDSOK010000019.1:0-11983 GCA_039914845.1 Nitrospiria bacterium
TTCTTCGAAGGCCTTGAGCGAATCGTCGAGCGACAAATCGCCTCGCTCCAGAGTCTGGACGAGCTCTTCCAGACGACCCAACGCCTCTTCAAATTTCAATGCGGCCATAGCAATCCGCCAACAAGAATTGCATCTTACACAAGCGCTGTGACGGCCGTCAACTCGCTTGTGTAAGCCTGTCCATGGACGGCCATCTGCGGCGTTGTCAGTCGGCTTTGCGTGCTCACGTACGACACAGTACGCTCCGCGCGCAAGGCCTCCTTCCGCCTTGCATCTGGCCATCCCTGAACAGGCTTCGGCCGTTGGCCGAAGGCGTAAAGATCGGTTAGGACTTGCCGCGCCGCGACCCGGCGCTTGATCGCTGCGGCGGACGCCGGGAGGCGCCGGGACTCGATGAAGACGATCGACGGCCGCCGGAGGAAGAGGGCCTGGCGGCGGTGGGGGTGCGCGGGCGGCGCGGGGCGGGATTGACCGAGAGGAACCAGTCGTCCTCGGGCCATTCCACCGGCACTTTGTGGCCGATGAACGCCTCGATGCCTTCCAGCGCCATCACGTATTCTTCGCAGGCCAGGGCGATCGCTTTGCCGGTGGCGCCGGCGCGGGCGGTGCGGCCGATGCGGTGCACGTAATCCTCGCAGTCCTGCGGCAGGTCGTAGTTGACGACGATCGACACGCCCTCGATGTGCAGGCCGCGCGAGGCGACGTCGGTCGCGACCAGGATCTTCAGTTCGCCCGACTTGAACCGCTCGAGGTATTTGAGGCGCTTGTTCTGGGGAATGTCGCCGGTGATCGCCCGGGCGGTGTAGCCCTGATGATTCAAGAGATCGGTGATGCGCTCGCTGACGTGCTTGGTGTTGACGAAGATCAGGACGCGCTCCCACGATTCGCGCTTGAGCAGCCCCAGCAGGAGAGAAAACTTGCGCGACCGCTCGATGTGGTACAGCACCTGCTGCACCTTCTCGGCCGTGACCTGTCGCGGGGTGACCGACACCTTGACCGGATTGTTCATGTGCTCGTAGCACAGTTCCATCACCCGCATCGACAGCGTGGCCGAAAACAGCATCGACTGGCGCTTGTCAAACGGCGGCAGACGCCGCAGCATATAGCGGATATCGGCGATGAACCCCATATCGAACATCCGATCCGCTTCGTCGATGACGAGAATCTGCGTGTTCCGCAGATCGTAAATCTTCTGTTTGAAGTAATCGATCAGCCGACCCGGCGTGCCGACCAGGAGATCCACGCCCGCGGCCAGGTCGTCGCGCTGCTTGATGTAGTCGATGCCGCCGTAGACCGCCATCATGCTCAAGCCGCTGGTGACGCCGATCGTCTGCGCCTCCTGCTCGATCTGGACGACGAGCTCGCGGGTGGGCGCGATGACCAAAGCCCGGGGACTGGCGCGCGGCGTCTTGGGCGGCGGGGGCGTATTGAGCAGGCGGGTAAACAGGCTGACCAAGAAGGCCGCCGTCTTGCCGGTGCCGGTCTGCGCCTGTCCCGCGACGTCTTTGCCGGCCAGGGTGATCGGGAGCGTCTGTTCCTGGATGGGCGTACAGTGCGTATAGCCCAAGCGGTGCAGGCCTTCCAGAACCGGCGGCGCGATCGGCAGCGAATCAAACCGCGTCGAAGTAGTGGTCCGAATCCCGGAGGGGTCCTCAGCGGGGGGCGGCGGGTAGGCCGCGGGCAAAGACGAATCGTCAGTCACGGGCGGCATAATAGCAAAGCGGGGCGCGATTTCGCAAGGCGTGGCGTTGAAAGCCGGTGAAGTCGAGCGTGCTCCGGAGGGATCGCGGCCCCTCATTATCAGTCGGGGCGGTCTCCAACGTATGAGCTTCCGCGCGCCGCGGCCCCATGCTATGATGCGGCCGTTTCACGGGATCGATGCCATGCGTCTCGGCACCCCGCTCTCGCCGTCCGCCACACGGGTCATGCTGCTCGGCGCGGGCGAACTCGGGAAAGAAGTCCTCATCGCGCTCCAGCGTCTGGGCGTGGAAACCATCGCGGTGGACCGGTATCCCCATGCGCCCGGTCACCAGGTGGCGCACCGCGCGCACGTGATCGACATGACCGACGGCGCCACGCTGCGTGAGTTGATCGCGAAGGAGCGGCCGCGGCTGGTGGTCCCCGAAATCGAGGCCATCGCCACCGACACCCTGGTGGAGATCGAGCGCGAGGGGCTGACGGAGGTGATCCCCACCGCGCGGGCCGTTCGACTCACGATGAACCGCGAGGGCATCCGCCGCCTCGCGGCCGAGGAACTGAAGCTGCCGACCTCGCGCTACGCGTTCGCCGACAGCCATGAGGCGCTGCTCCGCGCGATCGAGACCGAAATCGGCTACCCCTGCGTGGTCAAACCGGTCATGTCGTCCTCCGGCAAGGGCCAGTCGGTCATCGCCGCCCGCGACGAGGTCGAGGCTGCGTGGCGCTATGCGATGACCGGCACCCGCGTCAATCGCGGGACGGTGATCGTCGAAGAGTTGATCCATTTCGATTTCGAAATCACCCAGCTCACGGTGCGGGCCTTGGGCGCGTCGGGCGCGGTGGAGACCTCCTTCTGCGAGCCGATCGGCCACGTGCAGATCAAGGGCGATTACGTGGAGAGCTGGCAGCCCCAGCCGATGACCGCCGCCGCGCTGGCCCGGGCGCGCGAGATCGCCCGCCTGGTGACCGAGAATCTGGGCGGGCGCGGCATCTTCGGGGTCGAACTCTTTGTGAAGGGCGACCAGGTCTGGTTCTCGGAGGTCAGCCCGCGTCCGCACGACACCGGCATGGTGACGATGGCGAGCCAGGACCAGAGCGAGTTCGATCTGCACGCCCGGGCGATCCTCGGCTTGCCGGTGTCGACTGTCCTGCGCGCGCCCGGCGCGAGCGCCGTCATCTACGGGGGGATCGACGCCAAGGCGATCGCCTTCGACGGGGTGGAGGCGGCGCTCCGCGTGCCGCAGACCGACCTGCGCCTGTTCGGCAAGCCCGAATCGTTCACGCGCCGGCGCATGGGCGTCGCCCTGGCGACGGGTGCGGACACCGACGAAGCGCGCCGACGCGCCACGCTGGCGGCAAGTTTGGTGCGGCCGACGAGAGGGGATGACTGACGGGTTCAGCCTGCCGGCCGCGTGCGATAGTGATGAGCGCCGGCGGGTTAGCGATGGGGGACGCTAAGGGGGTCAGCGTCTCCCGTTTCATGGACGACTTCGTCATCCGTGCCGGCAATCGGGAGCGCGACGGGGAGCGGGTGCTCATTCGCAGGGGCGGTGGGGCCGAACGAGATCGGGAACAGGAGGAGCCAGGCCCAGCCGATCGCCCAGATGATCCGTCGCATCGCGAGTCCCTCCGCGGGGAGTGGGTGCCTGCCCGATCCTGTGCGCTGAAGCCGATCCCGGCAGACGCTACGATCCTACCACGCCCGGGTGGCCATTTAGCCAGGGGCTCCGGTCAGCCACGACGTCCGTCTGGCCCGAGGGGGGGCGTCGAGGTCGGCGCGTAGGCTGAGGACGCAGGTGTCGGCCGGCGCGGGGAGCGGGGTGATCGTGCAGTCCATCAGCTCATCGCGGCGGAAGGCGTGGACGCGCAGCGAGGCGCCAGGAGGGTGGGCGCCGATGAGGGCCTCAAGATTGTCGCGCGTGGCGCGCAGACCGTCCACCGCAAGAATGACGTCCCCTGCGGCCAATCCGGCGTGTTGGGCGGGGCCGTTGTCGACGACGTGGGCGAGCGTGGCGTCGGGTCCGTCGTCGGCAAGCCGAATGCCGAGGGTTGCACGCGGTGCACGCCCGGTGTTCGCCGCGGCCTTGCCGCCCTTATCCTGGTCCGACTCGGCGGGACGAAAGACGACGTCGATGCCGATTTCGCCGAGCAGAGCCTCGATCGGCAACTCGTCGGTGCTCCGCAGCGCGCGATCGAAGAACGATCCCAGGTCCAGGCCCGAGACCTCGGCCGCCACGCGCTCGATGCCGTCTTCCGGCACGCCCGCGCCGGTCTTGCCATGCCGCGTCCACAGCGCCCGCATCACGTCGTCCAGCGACTTCGCCCCGCGGGTGCGCGTGCGGATCGTGAGATCCAGGGCCAATGCCGCCAACGCGCCCTTGGTGTAGTAGCTCACGACCGCGTTGGGTGTGTTCTCGTCGGGTTTATAGAATTTGATCCAGGCGTCGAAGCTGGAGTCTTCCAATGTCTGGACCAGCCGCCCGCCGCCGCGCATCAGCCGGGTGATCGTCTGGGCCAGCATCTCCAGATAGGCCTCGGGTGCAATGAGCCGCGACCGGACCAGCGCGAGCGCGTCGTAGTAGGACGTGAGGCCCTCGAACGCCCAGAGCAGCCGGGTGGGGGTCTCGCGCGTCAGGTCGTAGGGCACGAACGCCTGGGGCTTGATGCGTTTCACGTTCCACGCGTGAAAATACTCGTGACTGGCCAGGGCGAGAAACGTCCGGTACCGCTCGCTGACCTCCGTCTCGCCGGGCCGCGGCAGGTCACGGCGGCTGCAGAGCAGGCTCGTCGAGGCGCGGTGTTCGAGCCCGCCATACCCCTCGCCGACCGCGGTGATCAGAAAGACGTAGCGGTCCATGGGAGCCGGCTCGCCGAAGAATCGGATGTGGTGCTCGCACACCGCCTTGAGGTCGGCGCAGAGGCGGCCGACGTCGGCCTGATGGCGCCCGGACAAGACCACGTCATGAGGCACCCCGCAGGCCTCGAACGTCGCAAGCGTGAAGTCGCCGATCTCGACCGGATGGTCGATCAACTCATCGTAATCGTCGGCCCGATAGCTCCCGAACCCGTAGGGATCGGCGCCCTCGCGTCGCAGGGCGGTCGCCACCCGCCAACCTCTGGCGATGTTGCCCGGAGGCGGAACGATCTCCACCCGGCATGGCCGATGTTCCTGCCCGGAGACCATGAGGAAGACGCTCGAGCCGTTGAAGTAGGCGTGGGTGGTGTCTACGTGGGCGGCGCGCACCGACAGGTCCCAGGCGTAGACCTCATACTCCACGGTCAACGGTCCGGCGCAGGCCGCACATGCCCAGGTGTGTTTGTCGACCTTGGTGACTGCCAAGGGACGTCCCTCGGCGTGGGCCGTCACGCGCAGGAGATGCCGGGCGAAATCACGAATGAGATAACTGCCCGGAATCCAGGCCGGCAGGACGAAATGCTGGCCCGACGGGTCGGGTCTGGGAACGATGCAGCGGACCGCCACACGATGGGCTTCGGGACGAAGCGGCTGGATACGATAGGCGATGGGCTCGTCGATCACGGCGCGATTGTATCAAAACGCCCGCGGCGACGGGACCATCGGGTGGAGTACTCCGCCGGGATGTTTGCGGGTCGATCGGCCGTTTGATAAGGTCGAGGTCATGGTCTCGCCCGAATCGAAACGGCGGCGCGCCGATCTGGCGATCGTCGAACGCGGCCTGGCCCCCAGTCGGGCCCGCGCGCAGGCGCTGATCCTCCAGGGCCTGGTGCGGTCCGGCGATCGTCCCATTCACAAAGCCGGCGAGTTGATCGCGGCCGACGCGCCGCTCCAGGTGCTCGGCAACGAGCATCCCTACGTCAGCCGCGGCGGGGTGAAATTAGCGGCGGCGTTGGATGCCTTCGGCATCGCCCCCTCGGGCCTGGTCTGCCTGGACATCGGCGCGTCGACCGGCGGGTTTACCGATTGTCTCCTGGCCCGTGGCGCCGTGCGGGTCTGGGCGGTGGACGTCGGATACGGCCAACTCGCCTGGTCGCTGCGGCAGCATCCCAACGTCCGCGTGCGGGAGCGAACCAACATCCGGACGTTGGATCGCGACGCCGTGCCGGATGCGATCGCGCTGATCGTGATCGACGTGTCGTTCATTTCCTTGCGGCTGGTCCTGCCCAAGGCGCTCGAATTTCTTGGCGTGGGCGGCCAAATCGTCGCGCTGGTCAAACCCCAATTCGAGGTGGGCAAGGGCGAGGTGGGCCGCGGCGGAATCGTCCGCGATCCCGCGCGCCGAGAAGGCGCGGTTGACGCGGTGACGGCGGCCGCCGAGGCCCTCGGCCTGTGCCGCTTCGGACGTATCGAGTCGCCGATCGAGGGGCGCGACGGCAACCGGGAATACCTGATCGGGCTGCGCCGCGCGTGATCGCCCGCCTTGAACCCGCGCGCGGGTTCGCGTACAGTTTCGGGATGCGCGCATGGGCCCGTGCGGGGCCGCTCCTGCTTCTCGTCCTGGCCATGACCGCATGCACCTTGCCGTCCCGATTCGCGGCGATGCAGCGCGAGATGCACGCGCTGGCCGCGGCGCCCCTTGCGCCTCAGCCACCGGGTCCTCCCCGCTATCGCGGCGTAATCCACGTCCACTCCGAGCTCTCCCACGACAGCCGGGGATCGGCCGGCGACCTGCTGCGCGCCGCCAAGACCGCAGGCCTGGACTTCGTGATGACCACCGACCATAACGGCCCGGCCATTTTCGAGCGCGGCGTCGACGGGCTCGTCGACGGGATCCTGTTCATCCGCGGCGCGGAGATCCGCGTGGACGGCGAGTACCTGCTCGCGCTGGGGATCGACTCCTTCCTCGATCCGGGCGGCTTGCGCTTCGATCAGGCGGCGGCCGCCGTCATCGCGAAGGGCGGGGTGCCAATCGGAGCGCATCCCGCGCGGTTTGCGCACTGGGACGCCCCGAACCTCGCGGGCGTGGAAGTCTGGGACCTCTACGACGAGGCGAATTCCGATCGTTGGCGTTACGCCGGCAAGGCCCTCGACATTCTGTTCTGGTATGGCCGCTATCCCGAGGCGCTGATCGGCTCGATCGTCCGCCATCCCACAAGGGCGTTGGCGCGCTTCGACGCCGAGACCGGACGACGGCGGCTGACCGCGATCGCGACCCCCGACGCCCACCGGAATATCCGCGTGCTGGGCCGTCAACTCGATCCCTATCCGCTGACCTTCCGCCTCCCGGTGACGTACGTGCTAGCCGACGAGAAGAGCCGCCCGGCGCTGCTGGAGGCCCTGCGCCGCGGGAGGACCTACTTTGCGTTCGAGGTCTTCGCGCCGGCGCCCCATTTCGACTTTCGCCTGGTCGACGACCGGGGAACGTTCTGGATCATGGGCGATGAGCCGCCCGCCGCGCCCGGTCAGTCGCTGCACGTCGTCTCCCCCCATCGCGGGCGGATCACCATCGTCCGCGACGGCAAGGTCTTCCGCCGCGCCGACGGGTCGGAGTTGACCGTCGCGATCGACGGACCCGGGGTCTACCGCTCGGAAGTGGCGCTTTCGGTGCAGGGCCGTTGGCGGCCCTGGATTTACTCCAACCCGATCTACGTGCGGTGAGAGCGGTCGCCGCGGCGCTGGCCGCCGTCCTGGTCGCGTGCCTGCCGATCGACCGCACGCCGGTGGAATCGCGGGTCGAGTTTCGCGAGGCGATCGCTCAGGTGGAGCGGATCGGCGTCCCCTCCGAGGGGCCGATCTGGGCGGGCGCCGCGCGGGAAGACATCACCCCCGACGACGATCCCCCGCTCGCGGGATACGGTAATCGCCTGGGCCGGCCGTCCCGCGGCGTCCACGACCGGCTCTACGCGCGCGCGCTCGCGCTGCGCGCGGGCGACCGCACGATCATTCTGGTCGCCGTCGATCTGCTGGCGATCACCGATGACATGACCGGGGCCGTCGAACGGCTCATTCGCGCCAAGATGCCGCTCGCCCCCGGCGCGCTGATCCTGACCGCCACTCATACTCATTCGGGATTCGGCGCGGTCGGCCGTCGCGTCTGGGAGAGTGTCGCGGCAGGGGCCTACGACGATGTGATGTTCCGCCGGCTGACGCGCCGCGCCGCGGCGGCCGCCGTGGCGGCGGCGCGCGGACTGGCGCCCGCCGAGTTCGCGTGGGGTGAGGCCTCGGCCCCCGAGCGCATCGCCAACCGCATGATCCGGGGCGGAGTGACCGATCCCGCCGTGCCCTTTTTGGTCGTGCGGCGCGCCGATCGTTCGCCCCTCGCCTATCTCGTGAATTTTTCCGCCCACGCGACGGTGCTCAAGGCCGATAACTTCCTGCTCTCGGGCGACTATCCGGGGGCGACCGCCCGCGCGCTGGAACGCGACGGCGCGGTGGCCCTCTTCACCGCCGGCGCGGTGGCGGACCAAACCGGCGCGCCGCCGCGCGCCGCCGACCGGTTCGCCGCGGCCGAGGCGATGGGCGAGGACCTGGCGGGACGGGTGACGGCAGAAGCCGCCCGGCTCCCCGCCGCGGCCTGGACCTCACGCGCGCCGATCGGCGCCTGGCGGCTCGATCTGCCGCTGCCCCCGGCGCAGATCAAGACCTCGCCGCAACGGCGCATCCCGCGCGCGATCGCGAATTGGTTTTTCGATCGCCGCACCACGCTCGCGCTGGCCGTCATCGGCGACGGCGTCCTGATCGGCGTGCCGTGCGACTTGAGCGCCGAAATCGGATTGGCCTGGAAAGCCGAGGCCGTGCGACTGGGGCGACGGGCCGTGATCCTCGGATTCGCCGGCGATTATGTCGGCTACGTCATCCCCGCGACCTACTATGAGACCTCGCATTATGAGGCGAAGATGTCCTTCAACGGTCCCTTCATGGACCGGTACTTCACCGCCGTGGTCTCGCGGGCCCTGGCGCGGATCGGACCGCGCAGCGGGGGAGTCCCGTGATGCCGCGGCCTGCGCTGTTGGCCGCGGCGGCGCTGGGGTGGGTGCTGGTGGCCTGCGCGGGGCGGCCGCTCTTTACCGATCATCCGCTGCCCCCGGTGCCGTCGCGCCACACCGCGCTCTTCGCGGTCCCGAAGGAACCGCTTCAGCCGCGGCTCGGTCGCGTGCAAAGACGGGGAACCTACACGATGCGGCGCGTGACCTTCCCCTCGGTGTTCCATGCGCCGGGGCTCGAGCCGGTCGAGGCGTTTTATTATCTTCCCAAGCAGGGCCGGCGGTTTCCGTTGGCGATCATTCTGCCGATCACCCGCGGCGATTTTTTCAGCCGCCAGTTCGCGCTCTATCTTGTCGAGCGCGGGTACGCGTGCGTGCGGTTTCGCAGCCAGGGCGATATCGGCCGGGTCGTCGGCAATCCCGTGAGCGTGCCGCTGTTTCGCGATCTGCTCCGCGCGCGGGTCATCGATACGCGGCGCCTGCTCGAGTGGCTGCTCGATCAGCCGGCCATCGACCGCGAGCGGGTGGGCCTGGTGGGATTTTCCCACGGCGCCATCGTGGGCGGCCTGGTGATGGCGGTGGAGCCGCGGATTCAAGGCGGCGTACTGGTGCTGGGCGGGGGAGACTTGAGCGGGATCATCAGTTCATCCTCCGAGCGGTCCCTGCGGCGATTACGCGAAGGCGTGATGGCGGACGAGGATCTGAGCCCCGCGGAGTTTTACGAAACCGCCGCCGCGACGTTGGAAGACGTCGATCCGTTGACCTACGCGCCGCTGGTGGCGCCCGGGCGGATCCTGATGCTCAACGCGCGGTTCGACCAGGTGATCCGGCGCCCGTATGCCGAGGCGCTCTGGCGGGCATACGGCCGCCCGGAATTGATTTGGCTGCCCGCCGGCCACTATACCGCGGCCCTCTTCTCGCCCTACGCCCGCCACAAGGTGCTGACCCACTTCCGTCGGGTCTTCGGGGGGGATCGGTGAGGACGGGATTCGTGCGCGATAGCGATCTGGGAGCCCGTTCAGGAGTGGCTGGATGCAAGGCGGAGCGAGCACCGGAGCGTACTGTGTCGTACGTGAGCACCGGAGCGCAGCGACAACGCAGCAGATGGCCGCTCCTGGACGGGCTACTGCGCGATCCGCAGGTCGATCGGCGTCGCCGCCAGCGTCAGATTATTGCGTTCATCCGATTCGTCCACCGCCCGCGAACTGTCCACCTTTCCCAGCAAAAAATAGCGGCCGGTCGCCGTGCCGTCGGGAAGCGGCAGGCGAGTCTCGGCGCTCGATTCGGCGCCCGGATCGAGGCGAGGCACCACGCGATACCCCAGCGCAATGTCGCCGGCATCCAGGAGCCCGTTGCGGGACAGAAAGAACGAGACGCCGCACGGCGCCGACTCGCGGTTCCCCTGGTTCCGAACCGTATCATCCACCACGATGGCGCCGGCGCTCGCCTCACCCGAGAGGGACCGAACCGTCAGGTCGGGACCGGCCGGGTAGTCGGTCGTGCCGCGCGCCGTGTTGTTGGTTTCCTCGGATTCCGCGATCTCGCGAGCGGGGTCGATCTCGATTCCTATCTGGTATTTCCCCGCCGGCAGATCGCCCAGCGCCAGGGTCACATCGACATCCGTCGAGTCGCCGGCGGCCAAGCCGCCCAGCGGTTGGGCCGTTCCGGTGGTCGGCTCGCGACCGATCCAGAAGACGGCCAGTTGCGACGAGTCGGATGCAGACGTGCCGCGGTTCCACGCGCGGGCGCGCACCCGGACGGTCTCGCCCTCGATTGCGCCGACCGGTTCATCGACGGTCAAATCGGGGCCGAGGGCGAGCGGCGCGCCCCAGAGCGTACGCCCCGGGGAGGCAGAGCCCTCGTCCCCCGCGGGCGCGACGCGCGCCAGCACGTAATACCTGCCTGGAGTCAGCGGGGGCACCCGGGTCGCCACGTCAACCACCCGATCGGCGTGCGCGGGCAAGGGGGGCAACGCGCGCGTCTCCACGCGGTGATCGGCGGCGTCCACCAGGCCATCCGACGACAGATAGATCTCCAGGCGCGCGGCGCTGGTGGCCTGATTGCCGGGATTGGTGACCGTCACGTGGATGTCGATCGATGACCGGTCGGCGGTCAGCGCGCCGCGAATCGTCGCGGGGGCGGGGAGATCTTGGGCGTGCCCGAAGGAGGGAGCGACACACGAGGCGAGCAGGATCCCGAGCACCGCAGGGATCCGCCGCCGGGGGGTCATTCGTGCGGCGTCCCGCGGCCCTGGTTGCCTCCTTCGACCACTTTGATTTCGCCGAATCGCACCTCGTACCGCGTCAGATTTTCCCGCAGCGCCAGGAACAGCCGCTTGGTGTGCAGCGGGCTGGAAATGATGCGGGCGCGGACCTTGGCCTTGGGCTGTTGCGGCTGGACGAAGAGGAAGTCGAAGAGAAATTCCGTTTCGGTGTGGGCGATGAGCGCCAGATTGGCATAAATACCCTGGGCGGTCGCGTCGTCCAATTCGACCTGGATCTGCTGCGGAGCGTCGGGGGGCGGGGTTGATGGATCCATCGAAGTCTCACGGCGGAACGGGATCGGACTCTACCCCAAGCCGCAGGCCAAGTCAACGCATCCGGCGCCGCGTCGGAGGGCCAATGCCCCCGGCCTGGGCGGCCGAACCTCCGGTCGTCATCGCCCATCGCGGGGCGTCGGCGGCAGCCCCCGAGAACACGATCGAGGCGTTCCGATTGGCCCGCCGGCTGGGCGCGCGCATGGTGGAGTTGGACGTCCGCCAGACCAAGGATCGCCGGCTCGCCGTCATCCACGACGCCACGCTCACCCGTATCACCGGCGAGCGGGCGTCGGTGGCGAGCCGGACCGGGGCGCAAATCGCCCGCTTGGACGCCGGTTCGTGGTTCGCGCCGCAATTTGCCGCCGCCCGGGTGCCGATGCTGGCCGCAGTGCTGAAGGCCCTGGGGCCGCGAATGGCGGTGAACATCGAGATCAAAACCGGGGCGCGGTCCGCCACCGGCCTGGAGGCGCGCCTGGTGCGTCTGATCGCCCGCATGGGCTGGACGCGCCGGGTCCTGATCTCATCTTTCCATCTCCCGGCCCTGGCGCGCATTCGGACACTCGCCCCCGGGATCGCCATCGGTGTCCTGGTTCACCCGTGGTCCCCGGAGGCCGCGCTCGCTCGCGCCCGTCGCCTCGGGGCGGTGTCCATCCACCCGCCGGCGCGGGTGGTGACCGCCGCGCTGGTTGCGCAACTCCACGCCGAGGGCTTCCTCGTGTTCCCCTACACCGTCGACCGATCCGCCGACAAGGCCCGCCTCATCAAGATGGGCGTCGACGGATTTTTCACCAACCGGCCGTAGGACGAGAATGCGAAGCCCCCACCTTTCCCTCCCCCCTTGCGGGG
>JBDSOK010000022.1:0-3991 GCA_039914845.1 Nitrospiria bacterium
CTCGAGTAGGACTTGATCCAGCGGACAGGGATAGAGATAGTCGCTCAAGGTGCCCGCGGATTTGGCGCGCGCCTTGTCGATCATCCGGCCGAGATGCACCAGGCCCCCCAGACGATCCCTGGGACTGCGCGGAACTTCCCGCGAGAGGTCGAGCGCGCGAACCGGACGCATGGGAGGGGCGGTTCGCGAACCGCCCTTACGGCCCGAAATCTTTGGCGACGACGATTTCGATTTCATCCCGCTCCGACGCTCCCCGGTTGCGAACGTGCGCGCTCCAACCGTCATGCCGGCGCAGCGCGCTGAACACCGCCTTCAGCACCTCCGGCTTCATGCGCGTTTCCCACTCCTGCGCCCATGCGTGCTCGTCGTCGTCGCCGTCATATCCATCGGGGAAGTGCGCTTCCAGACTGACCCGCAAGAGAAAGCTTCGCTCTTCCGCGTACACCTCAGTCTCCGCTGCGATCGGAACCGGACGGAAGATGCGCAAAGAAACGAGCCGTCAGATCGCGGGAGCAACGGGTCCCCGCCTCGCGCAACCGGTCATTGAGCACCGCCGAGTCCTGAGCGGTCAGTTCGCCCAGGGTGCTGCCGCTGCGCGCTTCGCGTTCCGACGCATCGCAGTCGGCCTGCCAGACGGTCCGCCCATCCCGCAGCCGAATTAACCGCGAGCGGGCGACATACTGGACGCGGTATCGCGTCCAGAGATCGGGATCGGGAGCCATTCCCCAGCGCAGGGTCTTCACGTCCAGCACCAATCCCTCGCCCAGCGACGCCGCGAGGGCGCTGGGCCGATCATCCGGCTCGGGGCCGGGGTGCGGCCGGAGATTGGTCAGGCCCAGCTCGAAGGCGAGGGCCTTGCCCAGTTCCTCGGAGACGACCGCCGCCGGATCGTACACGCCCCCATCCTGTCCGGGAGTTCCGGATGTCATCCTCAGCGCCCCGCCCGATATGCCGGGCACCGATCCCACCAACGAGTTGCTGGGGGTCGCCACCGTAAAGTCCGGCGAGCGGTAGACGACGAGGTGGATCTGCGGTTCCTGCTTCAGACCGAGCAGAACATCGCGATCGAGATCGACGGCCCCGGCGGCGCAACCCACCACCGCCGCTGCCATCGGCCACACCACTCCCCGCTTAAGATTCGACCAGATCCTGCCCATGCCGCCCTCCGAATGAATCCCGGGCGCAGTTCACCATACCCGGCCCGCTGAAAGCAAGCTTCGCCGCGCGAACGACGTCAACTTATCCCTCGCCGTCGCCGGGGTGAAAGACCGCCCCGCTCAGCCGCTGCAGATCGGGCTCTCCGGAACCCTCCACGATCTTCGCACGCACCGCATCGCGCAGGGCGAGCGCGGACGACCAATCGGCGCCGTCCGGCGCGCGCGGCTCGCCGACCGTCACCGTGATCGTCCCGCGCCGGGGGAACCACGAGCCGTCACGCAGGATCGATCGGGTGCCGCGGATGACGACCGGCACGACCGGCCTCCCGGTCCGGCACGCGACGCTGAACGCGCCCAACCGGAACGGCCGGATGCCGGGCGCGCGACCGAACGTGCCCTCCGGGAAGACGGCCACTGACTGTCCCTCGACCACCGCGGCGACCAGCCCCTCCAGATCGTCCGCGCCCTGCGCCGCATTGAAGCGCTCGACCAGTCGAGTGCCCAGGCGATGCAGAAACCACCGGGCGATCCTCACGTTCGCCAGCTCGCGCTTGGCCACAAAGCTGATCCCGGGCGGGAGGACGGCGATGAGCGCCGGGGCGTCGAGATAACTCGCGTGATTGATCGCGTACACGAACGGCCCGCCGCGCGCCACGCGATCCACGCCCCGCGCCATCAGGGGAATGCCGGCGGCAGCGAACGCGGCGCGCGCAATGGCCCGAATCGCCCGCTGCCGCGCCCGCAGATCCGGCAGGGCGGCGGCGCACGCGCCGGCGGCCGCAAACCCCAGCGCGAACGCCATCCAGACATATCCCGCATAGAGGGCGTTCGCCGCATCCCGCAGACCCCGTAACGCCCGTGCCCCCGCCCCCGCCGCCGCCATCCGACCGACCTGCACCCAGACCGCCCGGCGATCGGCGCCCAGCGCCCCGCGCTCGTACAAGTCGCGGCAAGCGGCGCGCCGGATCTTGCCGCTCGACGTCTTGAGGACGGCATGGGGCGGCACCAAGACCACGTCGTCCGGCGCAGTCTGGATCACCGCCAGCGCCAGCGCGCGAATACGCTCGCGCAAGGCCTCGCGGCGGGCCGGGTCCGTCTCCCGCGTCTCGGCCGCCACGATCAGGCGCTCCGTCCCCGCGCCGTGATCCCCGCTCGCAAACACCGCCACGCAGCCCTTCCGGATGCCGGGCACGGCCCCGACCGCGTCTTCCAGTTCATAGGGGTAGAGGTTGCGGCCGGCGCGAATGATGAGTTCTTTCGCGCGGCCGGTCAGATAGAGATCCCCGCCGGCCATATAGCCCAAGTCGCCCGAGTCCAGCCACGCGCCGTGGAAGAGCGCGCGGGTGGCCTCGGGGTTGCGATAATAGCCGCTCGTGGCCGACGGGCCTTGAAATTCGACCCGACCCACCTCGCGCTCCGCCGCCTCGCGGCCCCGCTCGTCCGCCACCCGGATCTGATGCTCCGGCAGCGGCCGCCCGCAGGCGACCACCCGCATCGCGGCGGGATCGCCCGGCGACGCGGGGATCGCCCGGCCCTCGGCGTGAAACCGTGTGCGATCGATCCGATCGATCAGCGGCGGACGGCCCAACGGGGGGAACGCGAGGCCGACTGACGCTTCGGCCAGACCATAGACCGGGGCCATCGTCTCGGGGCGAAATCCATAGGGCCCGAACCGTTCGATGAAGCGAGCGAGGGTGTCGGGGTTGATGGGCTCCGCGCCGTTGACCGCCAATCGCCACGAACTCAGATCCAGCCCGGCGAGCGCCTCGTCGGAGATTTTTCGCACGCAGAGCTCGAACGCAAAGTTCGGCCCCGCCGAGATCGTGCCGCGGTGGGTCTGGATCGCCTTCAACCACCGCTCGGGCCGCGCGAGAAAGCTGAGCGGCGACATCAAGACCAGCGGCGCGGCATGGTAGAGACTCCCGAGCCACGCGCCGATCAAACCCATGTCGTGATAGAGGGGCAGCCAGCTCACCAGCACGTCCTCCGACGTCGCGCGCACCGCCTGACCCATCGCGCGGATATTCGCCAGGAGATTCGCGTGGGTCAGCATCACGCCTTTCGGCGTGCCGGTGCTGCCCGAGGTGTATTGCAAGAGCGCGAGGTCCTGCGCGCCGACCGAGGGAAGATCGTCCTCCGGCGCCCGCAGATCGTCGATGGTGAGGACGTGGCGCAGGCTTTCGACGTGCGTGCGGAGCAGTCGGCCCAAGCGTTTGGCCTCGGGCACCGTGATCATGACGGCCGCCGCCGCGTTCCGGAGAATGGCGGTCTGACGCGTGACGTGATCTTCGATCTGCGCCAGGCGCAAGGGAGGATAGAGCGGCACCGGAATGCCCCCCGCGAGCAGGATGCCGGTAAATCCGGTGAAGTAGTCGCGGGAGGTCGGGAGCATGATCGCCACCGCCTGACCGGCGCCCACCCCGCGCGCTCGCAGGCCCCCCGCCACCGCCGCCGCCTCGGCCCAAAGCGCGCCGTAGGTGAGCGCCTCTCTGCCGCCCTGATCGTCCAACAGGTAGACGTGGGGTCGATCGGGATGGCGCGCGAGGTGCCAGCGGAGCGCCTCGACCAGCGTGCGCGCCCCGTCCGGCGAGCCGTCGATCGCGGTCCCCCCCGCCTCGATCGATTCCAGCGCCGCGGCCGGCGCCGCCTGATCCTCGCGCGCGAGAACCCCGCGCAGCAGATCGCGCGGAGTTTCGGCCGAGGCCATCAACGCCTCGGCCAGACGCACGCCGAACCGTTGCTCGATCCGTAGCACCAGCTCGACGCGGCCCAGACTGTCTAGGCCGGCGTCGCGCTCCAGCGAACTATCGAGCGTCAACGCCCGCGCGGGCGGC
>JBDSOK010000078.1:0-3493 GCA_039914845.1 Nitrospiria bacterium
GCGGGCAGCGGCCGCGTGACCTCCGACCCCGGGGGAATTGTCTGTCCGGCGGCCTGTGAGTTTGCCTATGAACGCGGCACATCGGTCACGCTGACGGCCCAGCCGGACGACGGGGCAATCTTTACCGGTTGGGGCGGCGCCTGCGCCGGGACCGACGCATGCACGGTCACCCTGGCAGGGGATGCGACCGTGACCGCTCAATTCATCCGGACCTTCGCGCTCGACGTTCGACGGGACGGGGCGGGCCGAGGCGACGTCACCTCCTCACCCGAGGGCATCTCCTGCGGCGCGGACTGCGAAGCCCGATATCCCGACGGGACGACGGTGACGTTGACCGCCGTGCCTGAGACCGGCTCGACGTTTTCCGGTTGGAGCGGGGCCGGCTGCAGCGGGAGCGCGGACTGCTCGTTCGTGCTGACCGGCGACACGGTCGTGACCGCGACGTTCGAGCCGATCCTGTACACGCTGACGGTCCACAATAGCTATGCTTCCGGCGGAGGGACGGTCACGTCCACTCCCTCAGGAATCGATTGCGGACCGACGTGCAGCGCGCCGTTTGCCTACGGCACCGTGGTGAACCTGACCGCCGTCCCTGACGACGGCTATAGTTTCGCGGGATGGTCTGGGGGATGCACCGGATCCGACGGGTGCACCATCACCATGACCGCCGACGTCATGGTCGAAGCCTTCTTCTTTCCGCGAGTCTTCCTCAAACCCTGACCCCGGCCTGGAACCCGCCGGCAGGGGACTGAACAACGGGGCCTGTAACCCATCGAAGGGGACCAACCCCCTTCGAGCACCCCCCGTGCAGGCTTTCTCCATCAGCCCGCTAGCGGACGGGAGCCACTTCGTACGCCCCCACATCCACCTTCCCGTCGGAGGGCCGCGGCACCTGGCTTGCCAAATGCCGGTACTGAAAGACCGGCATCAAGGAAAACCCGTTCACCGACCCGGGATCGATTCCGGCATCGACCGCCTCGCGGAGCGGGAGGATATCCGAGCCCAGGACGGCAGGCACCAGGACACCGGCTCGGTCGGCGGCGATCAGGTTGTGATCGAGTGTCCCGCGGCCGGCCAAGACCGTGCCGGGACCGATGAACAGATTGTTGACGACCTGCACCGGTCCCGCGCCGCCCTTCACCCAGAGAAACCGGCCTCCGCCAGGGCGGTCGTTGAACAGCGTGTTGTTGATCACATAGAGCGCGTTGGTCCCACGACCCAAGCCCTCGGCCCCATAGGACAGGATCGTAGTATTTTCCGTCCGTGGGCCCTGTTGGATCACGTTGCCGATCACGAATGACGCGCCGCCGTTGGGAAGATCCACCGCATAGCTTGCGGTGCCCGTCTCTTCGTCGGCGATGCGATTGTAGAGAAGGTAATTCGTGCGCGCCCGGCTCTTGACGTTGTGGCCGATCCGGGCGTGGTGCGAGTAGCTGCCCCGAAGCGTGAACGTGCGGACCGCGCCGATGTACAGATTGTGGGTGCGGCCGTCTCCCGACCCGTTGTCCGCGAATTCCGAGAACTCGATGGTAATATCGCTGTCCGGGTTCTCGCCGGTCAGAATGCCGTTCTCATTGCGCTCAAAACGGCAATGACGAACGGTTAGTCCCGCGCCTTCCTGGCGAATGCCCGCCCCGTTGCGATCGGGAACCCGCGCGCCGGAAAAGTCGATGTGCTCGATCGTCGTGTTCCGGCCCTTGATCACCCAGATCGCCTTCCCCTCGGCCTGTGCACCCGCGGCTTCAAGCGTGGCCGACCCGCCGACTCCGCGGATGGTGAGATCGTTCTGCCGCCAGACCGCGGCATCCCCGCGATAGACGCCCGCGTCGATCTCGACCGTATCCCCGTCTTTCGCGACGCGGGCCGCCCGGCTGGGCCGATCGAGCGCCCGGCCGGGGCCGACATGGAGAATGCGCGCGCCTTTCTCGGCCGCGACCCCGTCCCGACCGCCCGCCGAAACCGCCGCGGTTGCCGAACAGACGGCGAGCACGGTCGCAACGACCGCGAGCCGAATCCCTCGATCCCATCTCATGCCCAACTCTCGGAGGACTCCCTATCGTCCCAGCGCCTGAGTCAGCCGGAGGTGGATCCGCCGGACGCGTTCGACTTGGCCTTTGGCGGCGAAACGCTCGTAAAACCCGTCGACGCGGAACTCGCGGACCAGCTCGGCCCATGGCTGCACCAGCGGCAGGAAGGCCTTGGGCGAGCGCGCGTCCAGCCACGCCTCCAGCGTGCGGCCGTCTTGCAAGACATCGCCGAAGACCCGGATCAAGGCTTTCAGCGTCACGTCGCGCGTGAACATGGAGCGGTCGTTCTTGCCCCAAACCGGTTCCATCACCTCGCGCACCGCCTTCAGATAATCGCGCAGCGGCTCATACGCGCGGTCGGCCTTCAGCCCGAACCGCTTGTCGAACACTTTCTTATGGGCCACCGCCAGTTTGTGCAGCTCATTGAACAACTCGGATTGCAGCACCCATTTTTCCTGCCGGCTCCGCCCGCCCAGGCGGTTGATCCGGTAGCGCAGCGGCGAGTCGGCGTCTTCATAGAGATGGTTGACGATCTTGGCCGCGAATTTTTTCTCAGGACTCTCCCACGAGACCTTCTCGTAGAGATCGATCAGGTGCGAGCGGTTGATCTTGGTGTGCGTCGAATTGATGATCACGAACATCTCGGTGGCGAAATCCGCGCTCTTGCCGTCGAACAGCACGCACGGCACTTCGATCTCGTCGGCCTGTTGCGGGTGCTTGGTCGCAAAGAACCGCAGCGCCGCCAGGCGGTGCTGCCCGTCGATGATCAGATACTTGCCGCGCGGCTCGTGGAGGTTGCCCATCGACGCAGCCGACCCGATGGGCTCGAACGCCAGCGTCTCGTCGCTGAACAGGAGAACGGTGCCGGGAATGACCGGCTGGGTCGCCGCCGTCTCATAAAAGTTGACGATCTGCTTCACCTTCTGGCGATTGAGCAGCCGCTGAAAGCCGTGCTCGCTCTTCTCGACCCCGGCGATGAACTGGGCCACCTCATCGTCGCCGGCGCTCTCCGCCTCGATCTTCTCGCCCTCAAAATAGTACCGGCTGGTGAATTTGACCCGATCGAGCAAGTCGATCGCTTTGTACGCAATGAAGTAAAACGTGCCGTCCTTCTGCCGAATGCGCGTCGCAAGCATGGTCCCTCCCGTGTCGCGATCGAATCCTCCAATGGTTCGACTGTACTCCGGAGCGGGTTGGGGAAGCAAGGCGCGGCGGCAGAGACTCTCGGTCCGAGTGGCCCGCCCTCCTCTTGAACCGTTGTAGGTTCGCTTGACAGCCTCATCGCTCATGGCAGACTGCAATGGGATACGCAATCCCTCGCACGGGAGGTGGCCATGACATATCTCATTCGATTGATCGGTTTCAGTGGACTGGCGGGGCTCCTGCTGGTGGGGAGCTTCGGCTGCGCGATGACGCGGGTGACTCCCGATGCATTCGGGCCGGCGAAGACGTATGCCGTGGTCTCG
>JBDSOK010000079.1:0-9239 GCA_039914845.1 Nitrospiria bacterium
CGAAGCCGGAGGTTACGATTCACCTCCTCAATACGAAAAGCGGGACAGAGGTCGATCTGGCGTTGCCCAAGTCCAACGTCGCGTCCGAGCACCCGTCGAGCGCCGTGGCTCAGGCCCCGTTCGTCGCGCCTCCGGTCGAGACGCCGTTCGGCGCTCCGCCCGTAGCGACGCCGCCCCTGGACGTCCCGGTGACCGATTTTCCGCCGATCGAGCCGCCGACCGTGGACGCGCCGCCTGTCGACATGACGCCCGTCTCGTTGCCGCCGAATGCGGGGCGGCCGTAAGACCGATTCTTGGTCTGGACGGGTGTTTCCCGTTACGCTCCTGTTTGCTCTTTTCGTCTGGGCCCATGAGGCGTCGGCGGTTACGCCGACGCCTCATGCGGTCCGGACGCAGGCAGAGACCGTCTCACTGGCATCCCGCCTGATCGGCCATGGTCAGCTGACCGAGGCCGTCGCGCTTCTCGATCAGGCCCTTATCGAGAACCCGGATGATCACGATCTGCGCTTCTGGCTGGGTGTCGCCTACTTCAGACAGGGCGATGACCCTCGGGCCGGGCGGGCGTTCGAGACCGTTACGGCCCTCAGGCCGGAATACGCTCGGGCCTATTACAACCTCGGGGCCGTGTATTTCAGGCAGCAACGGTGGTCGGATGCGGCGCGGGCATTCCTCGCCGCGTCGGAACGGATGCCGGATCAAAAAGCCGACCTGTACCTGAACGTCGGTCTTTCCTATTACAAGCTGGGCTCCGCTCAGGACGCGATCGAGTGGTTTCACAAGGTCCTTGCCTCCGAGCCGTCGCAGGCCACGGCCGACACGGCGCATGCCATGCTCAATCTTCTTCCGCCGCCGACCACCGCGCGAATCGAACAAACAGGCGTCATGCAGGCGGCCGGCGGGCGGCAATACGAGACGAACGTGTTCCTGACGGCCGCCGAAGACGCCCCCGCCGCGCAGATGAGGGACGACTGGGCCACGATCGTCTCGGTCCGTCTCAGTGAGGACGTTCCAATAGGCAGCCGGGCCACGGTGAACCCCCTGTACCGTTTTTGGGGAAGGTGGTATGACACCGAAGACGCCATGAACTATCAGGTGCACGAACTGCGCGTCGGCCTTGGGGCCCCCCGATCCGCCAGCAGACCGACCCTGAGCTACTCGTACCTGTACACGCTGCTGAGCGACGACGCATTGTTCGCCTATCACCGGATTGCCTGGAACTCCTATCTCTTTCATCTGAAGCGGTATTACGCGGGGATGTATGGATCGTGGGAACTGGGGAACTCGCTCGACTCTCGATATACGTACCTTGAGGGCCTCAAGTGGACGATCGGCCTGTCGGAAACCCACTCGTTCCTCGATCAACGCGGATATTTCCGCGCCGGTCTCGCCTATACCGGAAACAATGCCCGAGACGCGGACGGTGACGCATTACGGCGTCATCGATCGGGACGAAGCGGAGGAGGGATCAACGGACGAGCGGCTCTGTATCGCTGCAATATCCCGTGACGAATCTGATCGACGTCGAGCTCGCGTACGGGACAGAGATCAACCGTTCAAATCTCGGCGACGATTCCATTGATTACGTGGATCGCGACTACCGAAAGCAAACCTACGCGGTCAACCTCTCGTTGGTCCTGTAGCACTCTCCGGGCCGCCGCGGGGAAAACATCGGGGTCGCTCTAACCCTGTTTTTCACGCGCAACGTGAATGACCCACGACCGGGAATTGCCTGGAGCCTCTGCGACTGATACAATCCGCGCCCGGTTGAGTCTGCCTGCGCCTCACCGGAAGGAGCGGCCATGACGGTGGTCTGGGAGGTGATCTCGGGAGTCCTCGTCCTACTCGGGATAGTCTCCGCCGGCCACGCGCTGCTGTCCAAGCGGGATCCACGGGCGGCGTGGGGATGGATCGTCGCGTGCCTGACGCTTCCCGGTGTGGGGGCGGCGCTCTATTGGCTGATGGGCGTGAATCGAATCCGCACCCGCGCGAGAACCTGGAAAGCCGAGGGCCAATGGGGCGGAACGGGGTGGGCCCGGCACGGGCAGCACGCTCCCCCTCCGGTCTCGGGCGACGCGGTCTCGGCCCTGATGCACGTCGCGGACCACGTCACCGGCCTCCCACTGCTGGGCGGCAACCGGGTCCGCCTCCTGCACAACGGGGAGGAGGCGTATCCCGCCATGCTGGACGCCATCGCAACCGCCCGCGAGACCGTGTACCTCTCAACCTACATTTTCAGGACGGATCAAACCGGCCGGCGGTTCGTGGACACGCTGGCCGCGGCCGCGGAGCGCGGCGCGGACGTTCGCGTGCTGCTCGACGGCCTCGGGCTCTGGTACTCCTGGCCGCATGCCACGCGCGCGCTCAAGGGCACGAAGGCGAGGGTGTCCCGCTTCCTGCCGCTCGGCCGCGGGCTCCACCTCAACCTCCGCAACCATCGCAAGCTCCTCATCGTGGACGGCCGCATGGGATTCACGGGCGGCCTCAACATCGGCGATCATCATCTCGCCGACCGCGACGATCCGCGCCGCGTCGTCGACCTTCACGTGGAGGTCGACGGTCCGGTGGTCGAGCACCTGGAAGCCGCGTTCCTGGATGATTGGGCCTTCTCGACGCGGGAACGGGCGGCGCCGCGTCCGCCCCGTTCCCGGCCGTCGGCCGGATCGGCCTGGTGCCGCGGCATCAGCGCCGGACCCAACGAAGACTTCGAGAAGCTCTATTGGATCGTGTTGGGCGCGCTGAGCGCGGCACGCCGTCACCTCCGCATCATGACTCCCTACTTCATTCCGGACCGCGCGCTGATATCGGCCCTGGACACGGCGGCGCTGCGGGGGGTGCGGGTGGAGGTGGTGCTCCCCCGGCGCAACAACCTCCCCTACGTGGCCTGGGCGGCGCGGGCACTGTTGTGGGAAATTCTGCATTACGGCGTGCGCGTCTATTTCCAGCCCGCGCCGTTCGTGCACACGAAGCTGCTCTTGGTCGACGAGGAATATTCCTTACTGGGATCGGCCAATCTCGATCCCCGAAGCCTTCGGTTGAATTTCGAGTTCGACCTTGAAGTGTACGACGGCGACGTCGCGAAGTGCCTCGCCCGACACTTTGACGAGATTCGGGACCGCTCCCGCGAGGTCACGCCGGAGGAATTGGACCGGCGCCCGTTCCCGATACGGCTGCGGGATGCGGCCGCGAAGTTGCTGTCACCCTATCTGTAGCGGATCGCCGGTCGGGCGCCGCGCGCTACGCGTCCCCGCCTTGTCTCCCCGCCGGCGGGCGCGCGAGCCGGACGGTCAGCACGGCGCAGGGCGCCTGACGGACCACCCGATCCGCCACGCTCCCGATCAGGACGTGCGGAAGACCGGTACGACCGTGCGTCCCGAGCACGATCAGGTCCGCGCCCGTCTCCTCCGCGGCCTTGAGAATCTCCACGAAGGCGACGCCTTCCCGAAACGACGTGGTCACGGTGAGCCCCCGAGCCCGGATCTCGCCCGCCAGCGTTTCGAGGCGTTGCGCGGCCTCGGTCCGCACGTCGCGTATCCATTGCTCGACGTCGCGGTGAACCTGCAGGCGGTGAGACACGCCGGTTTCGATGAAGAAGGGCCGCTCGAAGACGTGCAGGAGGACCAGTTCGACCCCAAGCCGGCTCGCCAACTCCGTCGCGTGTTCCCGCGCGGCGTGGGACGCTTCCGAAAAATCCGTGGCAAACAACAGGCGTCGCAGTGTCATGGTGCTCCCCCCTTCGTTTCGCGCGGCGCATCGCCGCCGAGTTGATCCCCGCTTGTCCGGTCGCGCCCGCGGTCGGAGGCGTCGGCACCCGCCGTTCGCACGGTTCCCGTGGTCACGTGTTCGGGCTCCGCCTTGATCGGGTTCGTGGCGTCTCTCGAGGCGGGAACGGAGCGGCCACGTGGAGCCACGCGGGCTCGAACACGTCCTCGATCGCAAGCAGACCCGCGATCTCATCGCCGATCGAAACGGCCGCGTGGCGCAGATGCCGGTCCGACATGAAGGCGAACGCGGTCCGAAGGGGGTCGCGGCCGTCGATCGTTTCCCTGAGGGCGCTCATGATCTCGCCCACCGCCGTCGCGCGCGGGTTCCGGTCCTTGGCGACGACCCGGTGCACGAAATCGGCCGCGGTGACGAGCCCCGCGAGATCGGAGCGACCGAATCCCCGCGCATGCGCCATCCGGGCTCCCCCACGCGGGCCCGCGACCAGCACCGCGCTGACCGCGTCGCGGGTCATGAGCGCGGCCGCGTTGCGCACCGACTCATCGAACGGCACGATGATCGGCGACCGCGCCATCATGCGTTCGATCGGGAGCTCCAACACCGTCACCTTGGACAGGAGGTCGCGCACCGACACCATCCCGACGAGCTCGTCCCTCCGCGTGACGCCCACGTGGCGGACCCCGTGCTCGGCCATGAGATCGCCGGCCTCTTCGATCGACTGACGTTCGTCGAGCGTGATCAGCGGGCGGCTCACCGCGTCGTCCACCCGCATCGCGCCGGGATCCCGGTCCGCGGCCACCACCCGGCGGACCACGTCGGTCTCGGTCATGACGGCCGGCGGGAGGTTCGGGCCTCCGACCAATACGCTGCCGATCCGGTGTTGATCCATGAGCGCCACCGCCTTGCGGACGGTCGCCGTGGGTTGGATCCATTTCAGATCCCGCGACATGATCTCGGCTACGCGCATGGGGACCTCATGATCGCTCTCATCACCTCACCGTGTGACCGACACACCCATCTCTATTATATACCGAAATGGGGCGGCCGTGGTTCGGAGGCGGCGCCGAGCGCTACGGGTGATCGGCGCCGCGTGTTCGATCGCGGGCCTGGGCGAGCGCGATCACCTGCTGCCGTGATGCCACGTGGACGTCGGTGAAGACTTCCGTACCTCGATCGGCGTGAGTCCTGATTTTAGCGGCTCACGGTGTGCGCAGGGGGCGCGGTTTCCCTGCCGGTCGGGCGCGCCGTGCGGTTGTTCCGAGCAGGCTCCGGACCTGCTCGGCGCGCGCCATGGCCTGACGCGGGTCCGGATCGATCAGGAGAACGTGCCCCATCTTGCGCCCCGCGGTGACGGCGCGCTTGCGATAATGGTAGACGCGCGCGCCCGGCAGGGAGAACAGGCCCGTTGAGGCCTCGGGGAACTGGAGCCGATCGATCTCGGGGCCCAGGATGTTGACCATCACCGCGGGAGAGAGCAGCCGGGGGGGCGGGAGCGGCAAGCCGCAGAGCACGCGCACCTGCTGCTCGAACTGGGAGACGGGGCAAACGTCCATCGTGTAATGGCCGGAGTTGTGCGGGCGCGGCGCGATCTCGTTGATCAGGAGTGTGCCGTCGCGCAACAGAAACAACTCGACGCAAAAGACGCCGGCGCCTCCCAGGACATCGATGGCCTGGGCCGCGAGGGCGCCGGCCTTCGCCGACAGTTCGGCATCGATGTCGGCCGGGACCCGGCTGGTGCGCAGAATGCCGTGTTCATGCGCGTTCTCCACGACCGGATAGGTAATGAGGTCGCCATGCGCTCCCCGCACCACGACGACCGACAACTCCTTGCGAAAGGGAATCCATGCTTCAATGACCCAGCGCGCGTCCGCCGACGAGGCCGGTGAAACCGATCCCAGGGAGCGCGACAGCTCATCTGCGAGCTGCAGATCGGACAGCCGCCATTGGCCGCGGCCATCATAGCCTGCAGTCGCGGTCTTGCAGACGCAAGGGAATCCCAGCTCCGCCGCCACGCGGGACAACGCGTCGGGGTCGCCGAGGGCGCGCCACGCCGGAATCGGCAACCCGCGTTCGGCGAGGACGCTCTTCTGGGTGATCCGATTCTGCAGCACGCGGAGGACGCGGCTGCCCGGTCTGACCGGAATCCGGCCCTCGATGACCGCCACCAGATCGACCGGAACCGCCTCGCGTTCGTACGTGACGCCGCTGGTTCCCAGGAGAAAGGCCCGCAGCGATTCCGTGTCGTCGAACGGCGCGCAGACGAAACGATCCGCCCAGCATCGGGCCGGCGCGTCCGGGTCCGGATCCCAGACCACCACCCGATAGCCCAGGCGTTTGGCCGCCACCGCAAAGAAGGTCCCCAGTTGCCCCCCGCCAAGGACCCCGAGCTGCCGCCCCGGCGGGATCATGGCTGCGCGTTGCGCAGGACCTCCGCGGTTTGGTCGGCGCGGAACGCGAGCACCCGCTCGCGGATCAGGGGATATTTGAGGGCCAGGATCCGGGCCGCGAGCAGGGCGGCGTTTTCCGCGCCGCCGATGGCCACCGTGGCCACCGGGACGCCCCGCGGCATCTGCACGATCGACAGCAGCGAGTCGAGGCCGCGCAGCGGTTCGGTCGGGATCGGGACGCCGATGACGGGCAGATGCGTCTTGGCCGCGATCATCCCCGGCAGATGCGCGGCGCCGCCCGCGCCCGCGATGATGACTTCCAGGCCCCGCCCCTCGGCCTGTTCCGCGTACTCGAACATCCGGTCCGGGGTGCGGTGCGCCGAGACGACCAGCAGCTCGCACGCCACGCCGAGGGAGTGCAGCATCCCCCGGGCCTTCTCCAACACGGGGAAATCGCTCGTGCTCCCTCCGATGATCCCGACGAGCGCGGGCCGGGCGACGGTCCCACCGGGCCATTTCAGCTCGATCTCGAACTCGGATTGCCCATCGACCTGTTCGACTTCCATTTCCAGGATGACCGGATCACCCACGCCCAATGCATGGTCTCCCACCCGGACGGTGCGCGTGGCGGCGACCGCATCGACGGTCTGCCGGATCCGTTCAAGCGCCTCGCCCAACGTCATCTCGATCCGCGATTTCATCCCCCCTCCACGTGCGCCGTGGCGGCGCGTTCCAGCCGGTCCATGATCGCGGCGCCAAGCCCCTCCTCCCGCGGCAGAGCCTCGACCAGCAGCACCTGAACACCGGCCGCTTCCGCATCGTGAAACGCCGCAAACAGGTTTCGAGCGAAGGCGGACGCCGTGTCGAAGCTCCGCTCGAACACCGGCCGACCCGATGCGGGGACGGCGGCGGTCCGGCCGATGAGACCCAGACGCCGTCCCGGGCGGCTCCAGCGCGCGACGGCCTGCGGCCAGTCCTCCGGAGAGACCAGGACGACTCGAAGGTCCGGCGCGTAGTGGCGATGCCGCAGCCCCGGCGAGCGGACGTGCTCGGCGTCGGCGGGACCCGCGAAGGGGAGCACCCGCCCGACCACGGCCCGGAGCATCCGGAGCGTGACCGCGCCCGGACGCAGCACGCGCGGCGGATCCGACGTCAGGTCCAGCACCGTGGATTCCAGGCCGATGCGACACGGGCCGCCGTCGAGGACAAGATCCACCGCATCGCCCACCTCGCGCACCGCGTGTTCCACCCGCGTCGGGCTGGGCCGCCCGGAGCGATTGGCACTGGGGGCGGCGATGGGCTCACCGAGCTCGCGGATCAACGCCAGAGCGACCGGATGATCCGGCATGCGAACCGCCACGGTATCCAACCCGGCCGAGAGTTCGGACGGGACCCCGGGCGCTCGGGGTAAGACTAAGGTCAGTGGTCCGGGCCAGAAGGCCCGCATCAGTCGATGGGCGACCTCGGGACAGTTCACGACCACCCCGTTCAATTGATCCCGGCCGGCGAGGTGAACGATCAGGGGATTATCGACGGGTCGTCCCTTGGCCGCAAAGACTTTCCGAATCGCCTCCGGATCAAAAACCCTGGCCCCGAGACCATAGACGGTTTCGGTTGGAAAGACGACCAGTCCCCCTCGTCGCAACATTCGGACCGCGTCCAGCACCGCAACGCGATGCTCCCCGCCTGACACCGGGCCCATCGAAGGATGTCGGGGAGCCATGTCGATCATGGTCAACGAGGACGACTCACGGCGCTGCTCCCGTGCGAGGGGACGCGGGTTTCGACCGGTCGCGGCCATAATCCGGCCACAGCACCAAGGCATCGGTGACCACCGCCATGCCGGCGAAATGCTGGATGAGGTGTTCCAGCCGTTTGAGGATCGTGGCCGCCACCGCGTCCTCCACCACCGCCATCACCATGGCGTTCCTGAAGACATTGGTCAATCCGCCGCCCGCCCGGCGTCCCCGCTGTCCGCGGCCGGTGGTGGAGGACACGATGGTATACCCGGACGCCCCGGCCTCGTCAATGATGGCAATGACTTGATCCAACTTGATCGCCTCGATGACGATTTCGAGTTTTTTCAATTTCTGAAGTTGCGGCTCCCCCTCCATTGTCTTCCCCCCTAGCTTAGTGTATGAGCCGAGCGATCCAAAAATACAGCGGAATCCCCACGATGACATTGAAGGGGAAGGTGATGCCCAAGGCCAGCGTCATGGAGTATGCGGGATTGGCCTGCGGGAGCGCCAGCCGCATCGCGGCCGGCACGGCGATATACGAGGCGCTCGCGCCGAGAATGGCGACGAGCAGCAGACCGCCCTCGCTGAATCCCAGGAGCCGGCCGGAGAGCAGGCCGCAGGCGGCCCCGATCAGCGGCATCGTCAGCCCGAATCCCGTGAGGAAGGCGCCGACTTCCCGAAAGTCTGCAAACCGTCGAGCGGCCTCGATGCCCATGTTCAAGAGAAACAGGCACAACACCCCCTGGAAGAGGGTGAAGAAGAACGGGCCGACCGTCTCGCCGGCCTTCTCGCCCGTCAGGGCGCCGATCACGAGGCCGCCGACGAGGAGAATGACGCTTCCGTTCAACAGGGCTTCACGGACGATTTCCCGGAGGGGCGGGCCGTCCTCCGCCTGCGTCGCCCGGCGGTCCGAGAGCCGTGCCAGCAACAGCCCGACGGCGATCGCCGGAGACTCCATGAGGGCCATCATGGCGATCGTGTACCCCTCATACGAATATCCCTCGCGAGTCAGAAACGTCGCGGCGGTCAAGAACGTCACGGCGCTCACCGAGCCGTAGTGGGCCGCAATGGCGGCCGCATCCAGGGCGGAGAACCCGCCGCCCCAGCGCAGAATGGCAAAGGCGATGATCGGGAGGAGGATGCCGAGGAGCACTCCGGCGAGGCAGGCCAGGACCACGGTGACGGTCCATCCTTCGTGCGCCAGCTCGATGCCGCCTTTGAGCCCGATGGCCGCCATGAGGTAGTAGGACATGGCGAGCACCATCCCCTCGGGAAGCTCCATCCGCGCTTTGGCCAAGACGGCGATCCACCCCAGAGCGAAAAACAAGATCATGGGGGAGAGGAGATTACTCAATGAATGCTGGAAAAATTCTGTCACGGGATCATTCCTCGC
>JBDSOK010000090.1:0-4111 GCA_039914845.1 Nitrospiria bacterium
TCACCGCCACGCTCAGCCGGAGGCCCGCCTCCCGCCAGGCGCGGCACTGCGCCAGCGCAGTTTCGAGCACCCACAGCGTCAGGGGTTTGATCAAGCCCGACCGCTCGGCCACCGGGATGAATTCGTCCGGCGGGACGACCCCGTACTCGGGGTGTTGCCAACGAATCAGCGCCTCGACTCCGGTGAGCCGCCCCGATTGCAGATCGATCTTCGGCTGGTATAACAGGAACAATTGCTTGCGGTCGATGGCGTGACGGAGTTCGCCGAAGAGCGCCAAGCGGCGGGGGCTGTGTTGGTCGCGATCCGGTTGATAGATCACGTGTCCGCTGCGCTTCGCCTTGGCCAGGTACATGGCCACGTCCGCGCACTGGATCAGGCGATCGGGGTCCACGCCGTGATCCGGAGCGATCGCGATCCCGACGCTGGCTTCGATCGCAAGGGGAAGTCCCTCGATCGTGAACGGCTCTTCGATGGCTCGTAGAATCTGTTGCGCAATCCGCGCCGCGTGCCGCGCATCCGCGGCCGGAACCACCACCGCAAATTCATCCCCGCCCAGCCGGGCGATGGTCTCGGAGGCGTGCAACACCGCTTGAATCCGCGGCCCGATTTGTTCCAAGAGGCGGTCGCCGTGAGGATGTCCCAAGGTATCGTTCACTTCTTTGAAACGGTCGAGGTCCATAAGAAGCAGGGCGACGGGCGTGTGCCGTTCCTGCCCGGATCGGATCGCGTCTTTCAATTGATCGTGGAGTAAGCTGCGGTTGGGCAACTTGGTCAGGACGTCGTAATAGGCCAATCGATGGATGGTCTCTTCCGCCCTCCGCCGCTCCTGCCGCACGCGCGCTTCCGCCAATCCCCGCTGGATCGCCGGAACCAGGCGCGAGAGATTGTCCTTCATCAGATAGTCGTTGGCCCCCGCCTTCATGGCGCCCACCGCGGTGTCTTCTCCGATACTGCCGGACACGATGAGAAACGGGATATCCAGGCCGGCGTTCTTCCAGAGGTCCAAGGCGGCCAGTCCGTTAAAGTGCGGCAATGTGTAATCGGATACGATGAGATCCCAGGGACGACTCAGGGCGGCACGCATCGCCGGCGCGGTGTCGACTCGCTCGGATTCCACGTCGTACCCGCCACGCCGCAGTTCGCGCAACAGGAGCGCCGCGTCGTCCTCCGAGTCCTCGACGATCAACACGCGAAGCGGCACGCCCATTACGTCGCGCGCTCCGCGTGCGCGGGAGGCGGCTCGTTCAACACCAACCAATACAATCCAAGTTGGCGCACCGCCTCGGTGAACTGATCGAAGTCGACCGGTTTGCGGATGTAGCTGTTGGCCCCCAGGCGGTACCCCTCGATCAAGTCCTTCTCTTCGTTCGACGAGGTCAAAATGACCACGCGAAGCAGGGACGTGCGATCATCGGCGCGCACACGCCGCAAGACCTCGAGCCCGTCGAGTTTGGGCAATTTCAGGTCGAGCAGGATCACCTGGGGCACGAGGCGGGACTGTTGGGCGCAAGCCCCGGTAGCGAAGAGATGATCGAGGGCCTCCAAGCCGTCCCGGGCGACCACGACCTGATTGGTGATGCGGTTCTTCTTGAGCGCGCGGAGGGTCAGCGCTTCGTCGTCGGGGTTGTCTTCGACCAGTAAAATGACCGTGCCGTCCATAGACGCCCTCGGTTCGTTACAGGGTGAAGTACACTGTGGCTCCTCGCTCGACGGCTCCCTCGGCCCACACGCGACCGCCGTGGCGAGTGACGATGCGCTGGACGGTGGCCAAGCCGATTCCCGTCCCGGGGAATTCCGCCGCTCCGTGCAGGCGCTGAAAGGCGCCGAAGAGCTTGTCGGCGCCCGCCATGTCGAAGCCGGCTCCGTCGTCGCGCACGAAGTACGTGGTCCGGCCGTTTCGGGATGCGACGCCCACCTCGATGGCCGCCCGCGGATGCTTGCCGGTGTATTTCCAGGCGTTGCCCAGCAGATTATCCATCACGATCTTGAGCAGGCGCGGATCGCCTTCCGTGCGCAGCCCGTCGGCGACCACGACGTCCACGTGGCGCTGGGGGTGTTCTGCCTGAAGTTCCGCCGCGACCGCCCGCGCAATCGCACTCAGATCGACCGGCTCGCGATGGATCTCGCCGCGCGTCACGCGCGAGAGATTGAGCAGGTCGTCGATCAGTTGGGCCATGCGCCGGCTGGCCGCTCGCACGCGCTCGAGATAGCTCTTGCCCTCGGCGTCCAGCCGGTCAGCATAATCTTCGAGCAGCGCCCGGCTGAAGCCGTCGATGCCCCGCAGCGGTGCGCGCAGATCGTGCGAGACCGAATAGCAGAAGGCTTCCAGCTCCTTGTTCGCGGCATCGAGCCGGATGGTTTGCGCCTGGAGGTCCGCATTCAGCCGATTCATGTCCTCGTCCATCTTTTTCCGCTCGCTGACGTCGCGAGCCGCGGCGTAGATGATGTGTCCTTCCGGTAGCGGGGCGGCCTTCCATTGGAACCATTTGTACGAGCCGTCCCTGCACACATAGCGATTTTCGAACGAGACGGTCGGCCGGCCGTCGGAGAGTGTGCCCGCCTCGTTGATCGTCGCCGCCCGGTCGTCGGGATGAACGAACTCCAGGTATGGCTTGGACATCAGCTCCTGAGGCGTCCACCCCGTAGTGGACTGCCACTGGGGATTGAGCCGCTTGAAGTAGCCGTCGAAGCCCGCGATGCACAACATGTCGAGCGAGAACTGGAAATACCGGTCGCGCTCTTGGGCCGACTCTTCGCGGTCGATGTCGGCCCGGTTGAGCGTCGCGGAGGTCGCCCAGATCAGGGTCACGAAGATTGCCCCGCTGACGACCACCATGAGTGCCGCGCCGAAGTCGACTCCGAAAAATCCGGCGCGTTGTCCTTGCAGAAACATCCAACCCAGCACGGGCAGGATGCCAACCACCGCCGGGACGATCCTCCGGATCGCGATTCCCCCGAGATGGTCGGTGAGCGCGGCGGCCATGATCCCTCGGTCCGGCCGCGCAAACAGCACGCCGGTGGCGAGTATGGTGAAGGCGAGGGCGGTATTGAGTGCCATCGGAATAAATGACGGCATGGTGTAGAGCGGCGTGACGCTGTACGCATATCCGATCAGGGCCAGGAGCGAAGAGCACGCGGCGACCAGGGTGAGGGTCTGCGCGGGCCGGTAGCCGCGAGGGGTCTCGATATCCAGGAGGAAGAGCGCCGAACCCAGGAGAGCGAAGTTCAATGCCGTGTTGGGGGCCATTCGATTGGGCGGAAATATTCCGACGGCGCCCAAGCGGTTCTCGAAAAGCACGCGGTCAATCCCGGTCTGCCACCCGAAGAGATACTCCGCAAGCTTCAGCGTTCCGACCGCGGCGACTGCGATCCCGATCCCCCTGGCCGCGACGCGGGAGCGGAACGAGTGATGGGCCATCGACAGTCGAAGGGCGATCCCCGCAAGGATGAACGTCAGCGCGGTCACGGGATTCATCGCCACCAGGCCGGGAATGAGGCTCTTAAGCCACGCGACGTTCAGTGCCCACCCCACCAGCACGAGTCCGCCGGCAATGACCACCGCGAGACTCGCGCCGCGTGACGCCATGTGGAGTCCGGATACCAAGGAGGGAATCGCTCGCGCGTTCATTTCATCAGAAATTCCGGCTGGGGGTTGATCGTCTTTAAAGGATGATAGTCATCGCCGTAACGGTACAGCCCATGCCTAGGACCGTCAATTTGATTGTCGAAATTCTTCGCCCGCGGCGCCAACCTTGACACGCCGCGGCGGGCTCAGTAGAGTCAGCGGCGGAGGGACTGATGCGACGCTTCCGACTCGCCCTGGCCCAGATCAACAGCACGGTCGGGGACCTGCCGCAGAACGCCACGATCATCCGGCGAACGATCGTGGATGCGCACCGGGCCGGCGCGGACCTAGTGGCCTTTCCCGAACTGGCCCTGACCGGTTACCCGCCCGAGGATCTGCTCCTCAAGCCGCAGTTCATCCGCGACGCGCGCCTTGCGCTCGACGACGTCGCCTCGGGCGTGCGCGGGATCGTCGCGGTGGTCGGCGCCGTGGACCCTGATGGGGATCTGTTCAATGCCGCGGCGATCCTGGCCGACGGCCGCTGCG
>JBDSOK010000121.1:0-3628 GCA_039914845.1 Nitrospiria bacterium
TACTGCACGAAGTGTTCGGGATTCAACGGTTCGCCGGTGATGCGCCGGAGCAGGGCCTCCGAGGAATGCATCCGACCCCAGCGGTGGATGCGATCCCGTAGCCAGCCCAGCAGGACGTCCAGATGCCCGCCTTCGATCAGGGTCGGCAGGTCGGCGATATCCCGTTGGGCCTGCTGCCAGAACTGCGCGGCGTAGAGATTCCCCAAGGTGTAGGTGGGAAAGTAGCCGAACGCGCCATGAGCCCAGTGGATGTCCTGCAGCACGCCCTCCCCGTCGTGTTGCGGGGTCACTCCCAGCGATCGTTGCATGGCCTCATGCCACGCCTCGGGTAGATCGGCCGGGCGCATCCGCCCGGCGATCAAGGCGTGCTCCAGCTCATAGCGAATGATGATGTGAAAATTGTAGGTCAACTCATCGGCCTCCACTCGGATCAGGGAGGGCGCGACCGTATTGATGGCGGCATGAAAGCGCTCGACCGAGAGGCCGGTCAATGATTCCGGGAACGTCTGTTGAAGCAGGGGATAGAAGTGACGCCAGAATTCGAGGGACCGGCCGACGCAATTTTCCCATAACCGGGACTGGCTCTCATGCAATCCGAGCGAGACCGCCTCGCCGAGGGGCGTGCCGAAATGGGCGGGGTCCAACCCCTGGTCGTAGAGACCGTGTCCGCCCTCGTGCAGACAACTGAACAACGAGGAGGTCAGGTCGTGCGGGGCGATGCGGGTGGTCACTCGCACGTCGGTGGGGTGGAATCCGGTGGTAAACGGATGCGCCGCCTGGTCGAGCCGGCCCCGGTCGAAGGCATACCCCATTTTGGCCAGCACGAGCGACCCGAAACGCAATTGGCGTTCAGCATCGAAAGCCCCGGCCGGCAACGGCTCGGGTTGCACCGGCGAGGCGAGCACCCGTTCAAGCAGCGCCCCGAGCCGGTCTTTCAGCGCGGCGAAGAGCGGTGTCAATCGTGCCGACGTCATCCCCGGCTCGAACGCGTCGATCAGCGCGTCATAGGGTGATTCGGTGTATCCGAGGTAATCGGCCTCCTCGCGCTTGAATCCGACGATCGCGGTCAGATGAGGCAGGAAATGAGAAAAGTCGCGCTGCTCCCGCGCGTCCAGCCAGGCCTGGTGGGCCAGCGCGCAGGTTTTTTCCAATTGCGACACGAATCGGGTGGGCAGACGTTTGGCGCGCCGATAGTCCCGGCGGACTTCCCGCAGCAGCGCCTGCGCCGCCTCGTCCGCATGCTCGTCCCGCAGCCGACCGGTGTCGATGTCGATCCATTGCCCCAAAAGGTCTTCCATCCGGGACGACGTAAACCGCTCGTGAGCCAGTCCCTGCAGTGTGGCCAAGGTCTCCGCGCGCGCGGCCCCTCCCCCCCGCGGCATGTACGTTTCTTGATCCCACGATAAGACCGCGGAGGCGCTCTGCACGTGAGCGATCTCGGTCAAATATGCGCTCAACGGTTCTAAGTCCTTCAGCGTCAGCACGAGATCTCCTACGCGGGTTTCAAGAGCGGTTGCAATACCGGCCAGATGCCGTCCACAATGACCCCGTAGCCTTCGGAGGTCGGGTGTAAACCGTCGGGTTGGTTCAGCCCGCTGTGCCCCGCAACCCCCTCCAAAAAAAACGGAATCAACGGGATTCTATAGCGGGCGGCCAACTCGGGGAAAACCGACGAAAACGCACGGCTGTATTCGGGCCCGTAGTTCGGCGGAACCTTCATGCCCGCGAGCACGACGGTGACGCCGGCGGCCTGAAAGCGTTCGATGATGCGGGCGAGATTGGCACGCATCTCGGCCACCGACAGGCCCCGCAGGCCGTCGTTGGCGCCCAGCTCGACGATGGCGAGATCCGGCCGGCTTCTGAGCGCCCACTCGACGCGGCGCATGCCGCCCGCGGTGGTTTCCCCGCTGACGCCGGCGTTGATTACCCGATAGGGCAATCCCTCGGCGCGAAGACGGCGCTCCAAGCGCGCCGGATAGGCGTCGCCGCTGGGCACACCGTGACCGGCGGTGAGGCTGTCGCCGAAGGCCAGAATCGTCTTGACGCGGGATGCCGCGGGACCCTCGGCCGCAAGCGCGGACCCTGTAATCGCCAGGCACACCGCCGCTCCGACCATGGACATTTTGACGGCGACCATCATCGAGACCCCCTTGTCCCGTGCCTCGCGGCTGAGCCTCAGCCAGGCCTTGCATCGCGCGGGTTCAGTGTATAATCCCGGATCAATGAGCCGCAACATGGTCCTCCCTCGATGATTATCCTCCGGAACGTCATCATGCGCTTGACGGCCGGGGGCCGCCCGATCACGATTCTGGATGATATCACGATCGAGATTCCCTCCCACGAGTTCGTCGTCATCATCGGGCCATCGGGGAGCGGAAAATCGACGCTGCTCGGCCTCATCGCCGGCTTGGATACCCCGACCTCGGGGGTGGTTTCGATCGACGGCGTCGACCTGGGCGGGCTGGATGAAGAGGCCTTGGCGGCGTTGCGGTTGGACAAGATCGGCTTCGTGTTTCAATCCTTCCAACTGGTCCCGACCCTCACCGCGCGGGAAAACGTGGCCGTGCCGATGGAATTGGCGGGCGACGTCGATCCCCTGGGCCGCGCACGGGATCTCCTGGTCGAGCTGGGCCTTGGAGACCGAGCCGACCATTACCCGGTCCAGCTTTCCGGCGGCGAGCAACAACGGGTCGCCCTGGCCCGGGCCTGCGCGCGACGGCCCCCCATCGTGTTGGCGGACGAACCCACCGGCAACCTGGATGCCGAAAGCGGGACGCAGGTGATGGAACTCTTGCTGCGCCTGCATCGCGATCACGGCAATACGCTGGTGCTCGTGACGCACGATCCGGCCTGGGCGGCGCGAGCGGATCGTGCGATCACGTTGCGCGGCGGACGGGTCCCTTGCTCTTCGGTCGGATCGCGAAGGGAACTCTCCTGATAGGCGGCCGACCGGGGTTCGCCGTGCGGATGGCCTATCGCGATCTCCGCGGAGGGTCGCGCCATTTTCTGCCCATTCTGGCCGGCATCGCGCTGGGGGTGGGGGCGGTCGTGGGGGTGGGCGCCGCGGCCGATACCGTCCAACGCGCGGTGTCCGCCGCGGCGCGCAGCCTCATGGCAGCCGACGTTGAGATCGCGTCCACGCGCGAGCTCACGGTCTCCGCGTCATCGGCGGTCGAGGTGTGGACCGGGCGAGGGGTGGAGCGGAGCAGGGTGACGGAATTGCTGGCCATGGCCTCCGGACCCCGGTTTTCGGCCCTCATCGAACTCAAGGCGGTGGAGGCGGGCTATCCATTTTATGGACGGGTGGAGACCATCCCCGCCGTGCCGCTTGCGGGCTTGCTTGGCGGCGGCCCTCCCTATGGCGCGGTGGTGCAGGATGCCTTCCTCATCCGCTCCGGCCTGCGGTCGGGCGATCACTTTACTTTGGGATCGGCCGCGTTCGTGGTAACCGCGGTGCTTCGCGCCGAGCCCGATCGCGTGCTGGGAACGTGGAGCCTGGGCCCGCGGGTGCTCATCAGTCGCGAAGCCCTGAGCCGGACGGGTCTGATCCAACCCGGCAGCCGGGTCCGCTATCGGACGCTCTTGCGGGTGCCCGAAACGCTGGCCGTGGACGTGGTCCGGCGCGAGG
>JBDSOK010000135.1:0-7962 GCA_039914845.1 Nitrospiria bacterium
AATGGATTTTTTAAGACCAGCATCGCGGAGATCGCGCACGAGTCGGAATTTTCCGTCGGCTCGCTCTACCAGTTTTTCCCCTCCAAAGACCGCATCTACGTGGCGCTCCTGGAGGAGAAGTTCGAGGCCTACCTGGCCCGGGTCACGAGCGAGGTGGCCGTGGCCAAGAGCGTGCTCGACAAGCTCGACGCGCTGATCGCCACCAAGCTCGGATTTTTCGAAGCCCATCGTAATTTTTTCCGCATCTATGTGACGGAATGGGGGGCGGGGGAATGCTCGGTGAAGGGCGTGTTGGGCGAGAAGATCGCCGCCCTGCGCGAGGACTACCTCACCTTGATGGCGGCGACGATGGAGGCCGGTCTCCGGCGCCGTCTGTTCAAGAAACTCGGGGCGAGGGAACTCGCGGGGATGTTCGACGGCATGATGAACGCGGTGATCCACCAATGGATGGCGGGCGCGGGAGACGAATCGCTGTCCGCCAAGGCGGGGACCATTCGCGAGGTGTTTCTGAACGGCGTGCTCCAGGAACGGACCGACCGCAAGGGCTCGGAGTGAGGATGACCATGACACGAATCGCGCAGGGAATGGGAATGGCGGTGATGACGGCGATGGCGGCGGGGCTTGGCTTTGCCGCGCCGGCCGGGGCGGAGCCGGTCACGCTGGGGCAGGCGTATGCCTTGGCGCTTGGCCAGAGTGAGGACGTGCGCGCCGGCGAGGAAGGCGTGCGGCAAGCGCGCGACGAGATCAGCCGCGCCGTCTCGACGGTGCTCCCGCAGGTCACCCTGAGCGGAACGTATACCCGCTATCCCGAAGAGCGCGGGCCGTTCGGCGTGATCCAGCCGCGATGGAGCCACGGCGTGGAAGCGAGGGTGGAGCAAGCGCTCTACGCCGGGGGCAAGAACGCGGCGGGGCGGCGGATCGCCGAACACGGGGTCAGCGCGGCGGCCAAAGACGTTCGGTTGGCACAGGAGGGAGTGTTGCTCCGGGTGACGGAGGTGTATTACGGTTTGCTCCGCGGTCGGAAAACGGCCGAGATCCAACGTCGGAATGTCGAGCGCCTGACCGAGCATCGGCGCCTGTCGGAGCTTCGCTACAAGGTCGGGGAAATTACGGAGTCGATCGTCCTGCGGGCGGAGGCGGAATTGGCCGGCGCGCGCGCGGAGTTGGCGGCGCGGGAGAATGACGCGGCGGTCGCCGAGCGGGAATTGCAATTGTTGCTCGGACTTCCCGGTACGATGGAAATCGTCGAGCCCGAGTTGCCGCAGCTTTCCGCCCAGGCCGTCGAGTCCTTGCGGGCCGCCGCGCAGCAGAACCGGGACGATTTGCTGAAAAGCCGCGTCCGGGAGCGCGCGGCTCACGAGCGCGTCGCGTTCGCGCGGAGCGCGTTCTTTCCCACCGTCACGCTCGAGGGCCTGTATTTCCTCCGGGATCAGGACCCGCGCTCGAACTTTTTCATCGACGAGAGCTGGTCGATCGGCGGCCGGGTCAATTTCCCGATCTTCGAGGGCGGCTTGCGGCGCGCCGAGCTGCGGCAAGCTCAATCGCGGCTGGAACAAGGGCGGCTGGCGACGGCCAAACTGGGGAAACAGATTGATCTGGATGTGACCCGGGCGAGCCTGACCCTCGACGCGGTGACCCGCGCGCTGGATTCGCGGCGCGAGCAGTACCGCGCGGCAGCCAAGAACTATGAGATGGTCTCCAAGCAGTTTACCTTCGGACTGGCGACCAATCTCGATCTGCTCGACGCCAATCAAGCCCTCATCGAAGCCGAGCGCGACGTGATCGCGACGACCTACGACCAGCACCTGGCCATCGTCAACGTCCAGCGCAGCGCCGGGGTGTTCCTCACCGAAGCGCTGCAGGCGATGCCGGGAGGGCGGACATGAGGTCGCGGGGGATGACGCGCTGGGTCGGGCTGGCGTTGCTCGGCCTGGTGATCGTGGCCGCGGCCTGGGCCGCGGCCACGCGCCATCCGCCCGCCCCCCCCGCGGCCGGGGCGCCGGGACCCGGCGGTCCGCCTCGCGGGATGCCGGTGGAGGCCGCTCCGGTGCGGGTGGAGACGCTGACCGACCGGGTGACGGCGGTGGGGACCTTACAGGCCAACGAATCGGTCACCATTCGTTCCGAGATCGCCGGACGCATCACCGCGATCGAATTCACCGAAGGCCGGGCGGTGGAGCGGGACGCCGTCCTGTTTCGCCTCGATGCGGCCGAGGCGGCGGCGCTATTGGGGCAGATCACCGCGACCGTCGAGCTCAACCGCGCCAACTACGAGCGGGCGCTCCCTCTAAAGGATGACAAGCTCCTCAGCCCCCAGGCCTTCGACCAGCTCGCAAGTCGGCTCAAGGAGTCCGAGGCCGCCCTCACCGTGGCGCGGGAGCGGCTGAACAAGGCCACGATTCGGGCGCCGTTCGCGGGCCGCCTCGGCCTTCGTCAAATCAGCTCGGGCGACTACGTGCAGCCCGGACAAGTGCTCGTCAATCTCGAGGACCTGTCGGCCATTAAAGTCGATTTCCGCGTGCCGGGTCTGTACAGCGGCCGACTGGCTCCCGGTCAGCGCGTCGAGGTCGAAGTGGACGGGCTGGCGGGCCGGACGTTCACCGGGACGATCCGTGCGTTGGAGCCCCGCTTGGATGAGGCCACGCGCACGATCCTCGTGCGGGCCGGCGTCTCCAACCCCCGCGGCGACCTGCGCCCCGGCATGTTCGCGCGGGTCGGCGTCACGCTCGGCGAGCGACAAGACGCGCTCCTGATCCCCGAGCAGGCGGTGGTGCCGAAGGGCGCCGACAAATTCGTCTTCCGCATCCAGGATGGGAAAGCCGCCCTGACCAAGGTGGCGCTCGGCCGGCGAGCCGCGGGCGACGTCGAAGTGCTGTCGGGTGTGTCCCGCGACGACACGGTGGTCACCGGGGGCCAGATGAAAATCCGCGACGGGATGCCGGTCACGGTCATCGGTCCGGCCGGTCCCGCGGCGCCGGCGCCGCCTGCGCCGCCGAAAAGCTGACGATGGTTCTTCCCGAACTGTCCATCCGACGGCCGGTGCTGGCAACGGTCATGAGCCTGATGCTGATCCTCATCGGGCTCCTCGCCTTTACCCGCCTGGCCGTCCGCGAGTATCCCAATATCGATCCGCCGATCGTCTCGGTCCGCACGGTGTACCCCGGCGCCGGCGCCGAAGTCGTGGAAAGCCAAATCACCCAGCCGTTGGAAGATTCCCTGGCCGGCATCGAAGGCATCCGGACGATCAAATCCGTCAGCCGCGAAGAGGTGAGCCAGATCACGGTGGAGTTCACGCTGGCCCGCGACATCGACGCGGGGGCCAACGACGTGCGGGACCGGGTCGCCCGCGTCCGCGGGCGCTTGCCCGAAGAGACCGACGAGCCGGTCATCGCCAAGATCGAGGCGGATGCCTTCCCCATCATCTGGATCGCGTTCTCCAGCGAGCGGCACACGCCGCTCGAGATCACCGATTACGCCGACCGGGTGGTCAAAGACCGGTTGCAGACGCTGCCCGGGGTGGCCGGCGTCATCATCGGGGGCGAGCGTCGCTATGCGATGCGCCTCTGGCTGGACCCGGAGCGATTGGCCGGATTCGGCCTGGCCCCGCAGGACGTCGAAGACGCCCTGCGCCGACAAAATGTGGAGGTGCCGTCGGGCCGCATCGAAAGCCGGCAGCGGGAGTTTACGGTGCTGACCGAGAGCGACCTGCGCACGCCGGAGGAATTCGACGGCCTCATCATCCGCGAGGTCAACAATTATCCGGTGCGGCTGCGCGACGTGGGCCGCGCCGAGCTCGGCGCGGCGGACGATCGCAACGCGGTGCGGGTCAACGGCAATCCCGCGGTCGGGGTGGGCGTGGTCAAGCAATCCAACGCCAACACCTTGGCGGTGGCCCAAGCCGTCAAAGCCGAGTTGCCCAAGCTGAGCGCGTCGCTGCCGGAGGGGATGACGCTGCAAATCGGCTTCGACAGCTCGATCTTCATCGACGAGTCGATCCAATCGGTTTTCGAAACCCTCGCCGAAGCGCTGATCCTGGTGGTGCTGGTCATCTTCCTGTTCCTGCGGTCGGGTCGCGCGACCTTGATCCCCTTCGTCACGATCCCCGTCTCGCTGATCGGCGCCTTCATCTTCGTCTACGCCCTGGGATTTTCGGTCAACGTGCTCACGCTCCTGGCGCTGGTGCTGGCGATCGGCCTGGTGGTGGACGACGCCATCGTCATGCTGGAAAACATCTATCGCCGCATCGAGCAGGGCATGCCGCCGCGCCGGGCGGCCCTGGAGGGCAGCCGGGAGATCTCCTTCGCGGTGCTCGCCATGACGATCACGGTGGCGGCGGTGTTCGTGCCGGTGGCCTTTCTGACCGGCACCACCGGCCGGCTCTTCCGGGAATTCGCCCTGACCGTCGCCGCCGCGGTGCTGGTGTCGGGCTTCGTCGCCTTGACGCTCACCCCCATGATGTGCGCCAACATGCTGCGTCACGAGCGGCAACACGGCCGCTTCTACCGCGCGATCGAGCGGGGCATGGACCGGCTCAATACCGGCTACCGCTCGCTCTTGACCCGTTCGCTCGCCCATCGCGGGTTCATCGTTTCGCTGGGCCTCGCGGCCGCGGGCGCGATCGTCCTGCTGTTCATGACGTTGAAGGCCGAACTCTCGCCGCTGGAGGACCGCGGCATCATCATCGGGGTCCTGCTGGCGCCGGAGGGCGCGACCATGGCCTATACCGACGGCTATGCACGGCGGGTGGAGCAGTTCTATCAGGCCGTGCCCGAGATCGCCAAGTACTTCATGGTCGTGGCGCCGGGCCTGGAGCGGCCCAACCCCGTCACGTCCGCCTTCTCCTTCGTGATGCTGAAACCCTGGTCGGAGCGGGATCGCACGCAGCAAGAGATCGTGGGCGGGTTGATGCCTAAGCTCTTCGGGTTGCCGGGGGTCATGGCCTTCGCCGTCAATCCGCCCTCGCTCGGCCAGAGCTTCCGGAATCCGCCGCTCATGTTCGTCGTGCAGGCCAATACCTACGCCGAGCTGCAAACCCGGGTGGACACGCTCATGGCCAAGGCGGCCGCGTTTCCGGGCCTGGTCAACCTCGACAGCGACTTGAAATTGAATAAGCCGCAATTCGCCGTCCGCCTGGACCGCGAGAAGGCGGCCGACGTCGGCGTCGAGGTGGAGACGGTCGGCCGCACGCTCGAAACTTTGTTGGGCGGCCGACAGGTCACGCGCTTTAAGCGGGAAGGCGAACAGTACGACGTGATCGTCAAGCTCGAAGACCGGAACCGGACGACGCCCGACGATCTGACCGCGATCTACGTGCGCGGCACGGACGGCAAATTGGTGCAGCTCTCCAATCTGGTGCAGGTGCGGGAGACGGTGGCGCCCAAAGAGCTCAACCACTTCAATCGCCTCCGGTCCGCCACGATCTCGGCCAGCCTCGCGCCCGGCGTCGCCTTGGGCGACGCACTGGCGTTCATGGAGGGAGCCGCCGCCGAGGTCCTGCCGGCCGGCACGCAGACCGCGCTCGACGGCCAGTCGCGGGAATTTCGCGAATCGGGCGCGAGCATGTACGTGGCGTTCGCGCTGGCGCTGGCGTTCCTGTACCTCGTGCTGGCGGCCCAATTCGAGAGCTTCGTCGATCCCTTCATCATCATGCTCTCGGTGCCGCTGGCGGTGACCGGCGCGCTGCTCTCGTTGAAACTGACCGGCAATACGCTGAACGTCTACAGCCAGATCGGGATGGTCATGCTGGTGGGCTTGATCGCCAAGAACGGCATCCTGATCGTGGAGTTCGCCAACCAGTTGCAGGAGCGGGGCCGCACCATCCGGGACGCGGTGGTCGAGGCGTCGGCCCTGCGGCTGCGCCCGATTCTGATGACCACTGCCGCCATGATCCTGGGCGCGATCCCGTTGGCCCTGGCCCACGGGGCGGGCGCCGAGAGCCGCAAGCAGATCGGCTGGGTGATCGTGGGCGGCCTGTTGCTGGGCACGGTGCTGACCCTGTTGATCATTCCGACCATGTATACGCTGCTCGCCCGCCGCCGTGCCCCGTTGCCCGATGGCGGCGGTGACGGCATGGTCGCCGACGTCGTGGTGGAGGAGCGGGGGTATGCCGCGAAGAAACCCTAGCAGGTTGCTGAAAAAGTCCATCTGCGGCGTTCTCGGTCGTCGGAAATCCTCACGTACGACACAGTACGCTCCGGTTTCCTCCTCCCTGCGGCCTTGCATCTGGAGCTTTTTGAGCACCCTGCAACCGCTCCAAGTTTTCCAGCACCCTGCTCGAGTGCGGAGTAAGTCATGAGATTGAACAAGCCGTATGAATTGATGGTGCTGTTCGCAGCCCCGCTGGTCCTCGTCGCCTGTAACACGTCACCATCGCAGGGGCCCGGCGGACCACCGCCTCCGCCGCAGGTGAGCGTCGCCGCGGTGATCGCGAAGGACGTCGCCGATTGGGACGAATTCACCGGACGATTGGAAGCCGTCGAGCGGGTGGAAATACGACCGCGTATTGCCGGCTATGTCGAGAAGATCTATTTCCAGCAGGGCGCCGAAGTGAAGAAGGGCGATCTCTTGTTCGCAATCGATCCGCGCCCGCTCCAGGCCGAACTGGCCCGTGCCGAGGCCGATCTGGCCCGCGCCAAGACGAAGTTCGATCTCGCCCAGAGCGATCTGGCGCGCGCGGAGGAACTCTTGCAATCCAAGGCCATCTCCCAGCAGGGGTACGAGCAGTTGACCAGCAGCCGTCAGGATTCGAACTCGGCGGTCACGGCCGCGCAGGCCGCCGTGCTCACGGCGCGCCTCAACCTCGATTACACGAAAATCCGCTCGCCCATCAACGGGCGCACCAGCCGCGCCGAAGTGACAGCCGGCAACCTGGTCAGCGGCGGCGGCGCCGCGTCGACCTTGCTGACCACTGTGGTCTCCCTGGATCCGATCTATGCCTATTTCGAGGGTGACGAACAGGTCTATCTCAAATACGCCGAACTCAGCCGACGCGGTTCGCGGGGCACGCGCAATCCCATCTATCTGGGCCTCTCCAATGAAGAGGGGCACCCGCACCGGGGCTACGTGGATTTCGTCGACAATGCGCTGAATCCGCAGACCGGGACGATCCGCGCCCGCGCCGTCTTCGACAACAAGGCGCGCACGTTCACGCCGGGTCTCTTCGCCCGGCTCAAGCTGGTGGGCAGGGGCACCTACCGGGCGACGCTGGTCAACGATCGGGCGATCGGCACCGACCAGAGTAAGAAATTCGTGCTGGTGGTGGGAGCGGATCACAAGGCGCTCTACCGGGAAGTGACGCTCGGGCCGGTCATTGACGGACTGCGCGTGGTGAAGCGAGGACTCACGGGCGGCGAACTGATCGTGGTCAACGGTCTGCAACGCGTGCGGCCGGGAGACGCGGTGACACCGCAAACCGTCTCGATGCTCGAGGCGGATACGCCGGCCGGGGCGGCGGAGGCGCCCGGCCACGCGCCGGACCCCCCCCCGACCACGCCGCCCGAGGCGAAGCCGGCGGAACCGCCGGCCAACAAGAAGGCGGAGCGATTCCCGGCCGCCACCACGCTCGCCGGTCGATAGGCCGCCATGAATATCTCCCGGTTCTTCATCGATCGCCCGCGCTTTGCGGCCGTGCTCTCCATCGTGATTTTTCTCGCCGGTCTCCTCGCCCTCAATCGGCTGCCGATCAGCGAATATCCGGAGGTGGTTCCCCCCTCGGTCGTCGTGCGGGCCGTCTATCCCGGCGCCAACCCCAAGGTCATCGCGGAAACCGTGGCGGCGCCGCTGGAAGAACAGATCAACGGCATCGAGCACATGCTGTACATGTCCTCGCAGTCCACCCCCGACGGCGTGATGCAGATCACCGTCACCTTCAAGCTGGGCACCAACGTCGATACCGCCCAGGTGCAGGTGCAGAACCGCGTGTCGCAGGCGCTGCCGCGTCTGCCGGAAGACGTGCGCCGGCTG
>JBDSOK010000144.1:0-6882 GCA_039914845.1 Nitrospiria bacterium
GGAAACGGCGTCAGGCGGGCGGTGGAGAACCGGTGCCCGCGCCGTCGCCCGTTGCCGAACCCCAGCTTCAGGCGTGGCCGGACGGGGTCCATTGAATCTTCCCAACCTGCTGACGCTCTCCCGCTTGGGGCTCATCCCGGTCTTTGTCGTGCTTTCCGCCATGGGGCCGTCGCCGCAGTCGGCGGTGGCAGCCGCCGCGGTCTTCGCCGTCGCCTCATTGACCGACTGGCTCGACGGCTACGTCGCCCGCCGGCGCCAACAAATCACCGACCTCGGCAAGCTCCTGGATCCGATCGCCGATAAGCTGCTGATTTTGTCGGCGCTGGTCATGCTGGTGGAGGCCGGGCGAGCGCCGGGGTGGCTCGTCATTCTCATTCTGGCGCGTGAGTTCGCGGTGACCGCGCTCCGTGCGGTGGCCGCACTCGGCGGGCGGGTCTTGGCGGCCGAGGGCATGGGCAAGCTCAAAATGACGCTCCAGACCCTCGCGGTCTTGCTCCTCATTCTCGAACCGGCCCTGCCGTGGTGGGCCCATGAGTCGGGCCTCATGCTTCTCCTGATCGCGACGGCCCTCGCGCTCTTGTCGGCCAGCCGGTATGCGGTGCAATACGGACGCTCGCTCGGTCCCCAGACCGTGCGATGACTCCGCCGACCGTCACCGGCTTGGCGATCATATTGATCGCGTATATAGTGGGCACGATTCCTTTCGGCGTGGGGTTTGCTCGTTGGACCGGAGCTCCCGATCCGCGAACGAAGGGAAGTGGGAACATCGGATGCACGAATGTCCTGCGTGTTGCCGGCCGCCGCGCGGCGGTGTTGACGCTGTTGATGGATGCGCTCAAAGGCGCGGTCCCGGTCTGGACCGCATTGTGGTGGGTTCCCCTCGGAACGGGTTGGGCTCACGCCGCGGGCATTGCGGCGGTGGTCGGGCATGTGTTTCCGGTCTGGAGCGGATTTCGCGGCGGCAAGGGGGTGGCGACCGGAATCGGCGCGCTGTCGGCGCTCTCACCGATCACGGCGGTGGTGGTGATCGTCGTCTGGGCCGTCATGCTGGCGCTGTTCCGTTACGTCTCGCTGGCGAGCGTCACGTCCGCCGCGGCGCTTCCGGTGATCGCGATCCTGACCGGAAGTTGGTGGCCGTTTCCCTTGATCGCGGCCGCGCTGATCATCGTGAGACATCGCGACAATCTTCTCAGGCTCCGGCAGGGGACCGAATCGAAATTGGGCGCCCGAACGACGTGAACCGCGTGGTCTCCGGCCTGGGTCTGTGGGCGGCGCTCCTGGTCCTCTATCCCTTGACGGCGTTCTCCGCCCCGGTCAACCCGATCGCACCCCAATGGAATGCGTATCGACAGGCGATACCACTCGGCAAGGCGGCGGACATCATCTCCGCCGTCCAGGCCCTCCCCGAAGCGGCTCAAGAAGCTCATCTTACGCATGCGCCCGAATTGAGCGCGGTCTTGCTTCGTGACGCCGACGCGCTCGCGTCGCGGGGAGATTGGCCGACCGCCATGGCGATCGCGGAGACCGCCGCGCGGCTCGCGCCGCGGTCCCCGGAACCCCATCAGTGGCTGTCCCACGCGTGGTGGACGGGTCCCGAGTTCGATCTCCTCTCCGGCGCGCGGGAGCGGGCGGCGGCGTGGAAGAGGTCGTACGGCGAATTCTGGTCGCTGCTCTATCGCGGCAATCGGATCGCGGCGGCGATGCTGCTCAGTCTGCTGTCGATCACGATGCTGGTCGTGGCGGTCTTTTCCCTGCGGGTCCTTCCGCTATTGGCCCACCTGCTGGTGGAGTGGAGCGGGCATCGCCTGTTTCGCCCGACGGCCTGGGTGATGTCCGCGTGGGTGCTCCTCTTGCCGCTGGTCCTGGTTCCCTGGAGCTTTTGGCTGATTTTAGTTCCGTCCGCCATTGCCTGGTGGTTTTTGACCCGGGGCGAACAATGGCTGTTGAGCACCCTGGCGGCGGCGGCTTTGGCCTCCGCCTTTGCGATTCCTGCCGTGATCGGCGTCGGGGTCGCCGATCACGAGCCGAGGCTCCGGTTGTTGGCCGATGTGGCGCAGGGCAAGATGGCCGGTCCCGCCCTTGAGGCGGTCAGCCGCACGGCCGAGACCCCCCAAGGTTTGGTCGCCAGAGCCCTGGCCCTGACACGCGAGAACCGGGAGGACGAGGCCGCCGAGATGTATCAAAAGGGACTCCGGCGTTGGCCGGACGACGCGCGACTCCTGACCAATTACGGCAATATCTTGTTTCACCGCCGTGAGTATGCCCGCGCCGTCGAATCGTACGAGGCGGCGCTCAGGCACGCGCCGGAGTCGGTCGCCGTGCTGTTCAATTTGAGTCAAGCTTACCGGGCCGATTTGCAATTTGAAGCGGGCGAATCCCGATACCAGACGGCGAAGACGCTGGACGCCGCGCTGCTCGATACGTATGCGGCGCAGGCCCGTCGAGGCGACGCGTTCCTGGTCGCGGAATCGGGGATCGGTGCGCGCGAACTCTGGGCTGCCGCCGTCGCGCCGCGTCCGCTGCCGCCGTCCATCGACGCGTCATTCCAACGGCTTGCGCGTCATCTGGCATGGCCGGTCCTGTGGGGGCTGGTCGGAATCTTTGCGTTGTGCAGCGTGGTGGCGCGGTTTGTGCCCAACGCCGCCGCCGTGCCCTGCATCACCTGCGGCACGGCGGTCTGCCGCCGCTGCCAACGGTACTTCCTGGATCTCAAGCTGTGTCCCTCCTGTTGGAAATCGTACGCCAAAGGAGTCAAATTGCATCCGAACGCCACGCTGCCTCAAGCCCGCCAGCGTTGGGCCGCGCGGCGCAAGTTCGCGGCCGCGTTGGCGATCGTGCCGGGAGCCGGCCATCTGGCGCTCGGCAGCCCCTGGATCGGGGCGCTGATCGCCTGGATCGGTGCGATGGTCGCGTGGAGCGCGTGGTTGAGCACGACCGGCTGGCAGACCGCGGGCGCACGTCTCATGGCGGCCCCGTGGTATGCGGTCTGGGCCCCGGCGGCGGGCATTCTCGTCCTCCTGGCCTTGATGAGCGTCCGCCTTCTTCTCAATATGGTGCCGCCTCCCGGACTCTCCATGCTCGGTCGGCCGGCCGGCCGCTGATGTCCCTCGAAGGCTCCATCAAGGATTTCGGTCTCTCCGATATCTTTCAACTCATTCTCATTCAGCAAAAAAGCGGCATCATGTCGATCCGAGGCCAATCGCGCCGCGCCTCGGTCGGGTTCGTGAAGGGCATGGTGGTCTCCGCCCAGGTCGACGAAAAAGAGGGCGTGGAACGTATCGGAGAGGTCCTGGTGCGGGCCAAACGCGTCACGCCGCAGCAACTCACCGAGGCGCTCAAGGCCCAGCAGGAGACGGGCAACTATCTCGGCCAAGTCCTCGTCGAACGACAGGTGATCAGCGAACCGGATCTGAAGAAAGCGCTCCGGTTGCAAATTCTGGAGTCCGTCTATCGGCTCTTTCGGTGGCAAGAGGGGCGATATAGTTTCGATCAGCGCGACGTGGAGTATCCGAAAGGATGGGTCGATCCGATCAGCACCGAGCACGTGCTCATGGAAGGGGTGCGGCGGCTGGACGAGTGGCCCTATATCGAGAAGAAAATCCCCTCGATGGCGATGGTCTTCGGCCCGGTCGAGTCGAAGCGGGAGGAAGTGGAGGCCGCGGCGGCCACGGTGAAGAAACCAGCGGCCCCCAGCGATGACCCCTTTGCCGATCTCGATCTCGAAGACAGCGGCAGATTCTCAACCGACGAAATCACGGTGTATCACGCGATCAACGGCCGCGACGACGTCGCGCGGATCATCGAGTTGGTGCAATTGGGAGAATTTGAAGTCTGTAAGGCCCTGTCGAACCTGGCGACGGCCGGATTGATCGTCCCGGTGGTGGACGCACCCGCCCGTAGCCTGGGTGAATGGTCGCCGGCCGCGGCGCGCGCCGTCTCGGCCCTGGTGGCCACCGGGTGGTGGTCGGTCAATCTCGCATTGGTCGCCGTCTTGCTGGCGGTGCCGGTGATCGGGATCTGGGCGGAACGCGGCCGCATCCTGGCGTTGCTGGCCGAAGACCAGCGGGCGGTCCGAGCGTTGCTGCTCACCAACCACCTCAACGGCCTCCGGGAGTTGGTCAACATCTGGTCGCTGGAGCACGGGCGCCTCCCGGAGAATCTCTTCCAGCCGTTGAGCGACTATGGCGCCGCCGCATGGCCGCTCAAGGATCCCTGGGACCGCGACTGGCGGTACGATCCCAAGACGGGGAGCATCCACACCGCCGGACCGGATGGCCGGGCCGGAACCGCCGACGACCTGTGACGATTCGGTAAGTAATTTAACAGAATAGTCCTTATCAGACATATAAAATTTCACGAAGTGAGATGATGTTATGTGTCGTAAATGATGAAGTTTGCGTCATATCTAGGTGATGAGGTCTCTGTTTTTGTTCGTTCGATCAGGGATGCCTTCTGGGAAGTCGCCGACCGAGCGGAACGGACCAGGGTCCGCCTCAGGATCCGCCACGAGCAATGTCGATTGGCCGAGCAGGAAGCCTCCCGCTATCGAGAACTCGGTTTGATGGGACACGGTCTCCTGAAAGATGGTGTATCGGTTCGACCGACCCCCGACACGACGCGGATGATCGAGGAAATGACACAGCTTGAGGCGGGGCAACTCGCCCACGAACACCGCTTGGCCGGCGAGTTGGCGGAATGCTCTCCCCTCGAGTGGCGACGCCTCGGTCGTCTCCTGACGGATGGAGCCGGCGTCGTCCGCTCGGTCCGAATCGCCCAAGGGGCCTTAGGATGCGGGCGGTCGCCCATAACTGAGACGCCACCGGGTTTCTGTGTGGCGGTTAAGCGCGGCGACCGGGTGTCCACGGTGCCTCCAGGCTTCATCTGTCGGGAAGGCGATATCTTGTTTATTTTCGGACCGGCATCGGCGGTATCGGCATGGCAAGCCTGGTCGGGCGACACGTCCACACCCCCTGTGGATTGACGGGGGGAAACCCTGTTGAGAACGTGAGAGTGAAGCCCCCATGACCTCCGCGGACGGAGTGCCTGGTGTTTAATCAGTCTTTCACGCGGAGTATCAATGAGATCGGAAAAGAGAGCGATCGGTCGATCCCATCGCAGACTTACTTTTGCAAGGCCGCAGGGAGGAGGAAACCGGAGCGTACGGGGTACCCATTGCGCGAAAGCCATGCAATGGGTCTCGTGAGGATTTCCGACGACCGAGAACGCCGCAGATGGACTTTTTCAGCAACCTGTTAGGGGCGTGGCGTGCGCCCGATCCGCCGTTCCAATCGCACGCTGGACCATTTCAGAAGCCACAGGCGGGTTCGAATCACGGTGACGGCCCACCACTTCCCCAGGCGTTTCACAGTGTGTGCTCCTCTCCGGTATTCCGTATAAGGGAAAGACCGGAGCGGTCCTCAAAACCTTCCCTTTACCCGGATTATCCATGAAGGTTCGTCGCGAAACCGCGCAGACGCCCGCGAAATGGGCGCTCGGAGCCGCGAAGGAGGGAGACGTACGCTCTTAGGTTCCGAGGCCCCTCGTCTCGGCCTCTTGCCAGATCCGAATCCACTCCGGCATGGGGGGAGATGGTGCGCTGATCCCGACGGCGCCCAGCACGTCGGTCGGCCGGATATTCGCGTGGCGATCGCGGAACAGGGTTTTGACCACGCCGACCGCGACCCGGTCCGCTCCCCGCTCGAACCGTTGTTCGAGGAAGATGTATTTCTCATCCCAACAAAGAACGCGGGTCTCGAGGGTATAGCGGTCGAACAGGGTCAAGGCACGGCGGAATCGGATGGTTCCCGATGCGACCAGCGGGCTCCAACCACGACGAAAGACGATCGGACCGAGCCCGGTTCGAAGGATCAGATCGAACCGGCCCAGATCCATCATCGTCCAATACCGCCCATTGTTCATGTGGCGATTGGTATCGAGGTCATGCGGCCAGACCGTGAAGCGCAGCCTCGATGGGTCCAGCGGGGTCAACCCGGGACGGAAGTAATTTCCCAGCCACACCATCACCAGCCTCAGCCAGAGGTTCATCGCGAGGGGTTCCCCGGACTGAAGCGGATCATGCCGTTCATGGGCGGCGAAGGTGGGCGATCACGGATAACAGGGGGCCCAACCTCTCGAACGAGAAGTTGGGCCCGAAACCGGATTCACCGGAACTATTGATGGATCAGACGCTTCAGTTCGGAAGCCAACGAGGCCAGTTCCTCCAGCTTGGTCGCGGCATCCCGGCGACCGGAGAGCGGTCGAATATCCGCAAGGGTCAGGGTGCGGAGGGTTTGGGACGCTTGCTCGATGGCCGCCATCACCGCTCCCCCGCCCTGTCCGATCTTCGCCTGTCGAACCGGCGCGCCGCCGGCCCGGCGCATGGCCCACGAAGCCTTCAACGCATCGGCAATGCGTTGGCGAGCCGCGGCCGACAGCTTGCGGCGGGAAGGTTTGGCGGCCTTGGCAGTCTGGGCAGCGCCATTCGCGGCAGGTTTAGCCGCCTGGCGGGCGCGACGAGCCGCCCACGACTTCTTCACGCCATCGGCGATCTTTTTGCGAGCTTCTTCCGACAACTTCGGCATTGAACCCTCCATTCCGTTGGGGAGTGAGTAAAAATTCGAACTATCTGGATCGACCATTCGAAGGCGATCAGGTCCGTTTAAAACCGCGGGATTATAACATGGTCATAAGTTAAGGATCAATCACGCGACCAGACAGAAATATTTGTTGCCGATATCAGGCAAGGATAGGCATCCATAGGGGCAGACCAACTGCGAACGTACCCAACGAAAAATCAAGACCTGGCCGATGGTCTCCCCTCTCAATATTTGACCACAATTAAGGCTTCACTTACTTCAATGAGGCCGCGGATTTTAACCCGCG
>JBDSOK010000025.1:0-5465 GCA_039914845.1 Nitrospiria bacterium
CCCGGCCCCATCGAAGGTAATGGACACGTACGGCTCGTTGAATTCGCCGATCGACACCAGGGCGTCCTGGAGCGCCTCTCCCGTCATCACCGCCCGCTGCTTGACGAGGTACGGCCGTTTGCTGATCGCCTCGCCCTCTTCGGACAGGCGCTCGAACAAGATCTCGGCGCCCGGAGGGATCTTGGCCTTCCACTCGCTCAGCACCGCCTCCTCCTGGCCGGCGGGCACCCGCTCCGGCAGCTGATCAGCCACCGGGTGCTCCTCATCTAGGAGCTTAAACTCCAGCAGCGCAGTCTTGCCGATGAGGTTCAACGCGCGCTGCGGATTTTTCTCGCCCGGCAATTGAATGAGGATCTGCCGATCGCCTTGTTGTTGGATCAGCGGCTCGGTCACGCCGAATTGGTCCACGCGATTACGAATCGTCTCGAGCGCCTGGGAGACCGCCGCTTTCTGCACCCGTTCCGACTCCCCGGCGCGCAGCGCAAGGATCAGCGTCGTCTCGCGCAAGTCGGTATTGGTGAACGCCGGGAATCGTTCGGTCACAATCGTCGACACTTTTTCGCGGTCCTTGAGGTCCTTAAGCGCGACCGCCAGCGTAAGCCCCTCGCGGGTCACCGTGGCGGGCACCTGCGCCCCCTTCAACCGATCGTCCAGGTCCTGGGCTGCGCGCTCCACCATATTGTCGACCGCCTTCTGCACATCCACTTCCATGACCAGGTGCATCCCCCCCTGGAGATCGAGTCCGAGCGTGATTCCTCGATGGGGAAGATACGCCCGCCACCATCCCGGCAGGGAGGAAAACCACGGCGTCGACGGCAAGAAGAAGACGATCGACAACAGGACCGTCGCCGCGATGAGAGCCAAGCGCGCCTTCACCCCTCGTTTCATTTCGCATCCTCGTCGTCACCGGTGCGCAACTCCGTCACGGCATCCCGCCGGATTTTGATGCGGACATTCGGGGCAATCTCCACGGTCACGACGTCTTTCGACACACTCGTCACGGTGCCGAACACGCCGCCGGTTGTCACAACCTTGTCGGTCTTCTTCAGGGTCTCCAGCATGGCGCGATGTTTCTTTTGCCGGCGCTGCTGGGGCAAGATCAATAAAAAGTAAAACAACACGAAAATCAACAGGAACGGCACAAAACCCGAGAGTTGCCCCAGCGGACCTTGTGACGGCGCGGCCGACGGCTCCTGAGCCTGCACCTCCCCACCGAGTTCCGTCAGCAGTGTTCCCGCCGCAACGGCAGTCCAACGTATCCCCCTCACTCCGACACCTCCCCTTCTTGCGCGGCGATCCCCCGGCGAAATGCCGCAAACCGGCCGTCATCCAAGGCCGCCCGGAGATCCTCCATGAATTTCAAATAAAACCACAGATTGTGAATCGTACTGAGGCGCGCGCCGAGCGCCTCTTTGGACATGAACAAATGGCGCAAATACGCCCGCGAAAAACGGCGACAGGTCGAGCATCCGCAGGCCGCGTCGATCGGTTGATCATCCGTCGCATAGCGCGCGTGCTTGATCACCACCCGCCCCTCATGGGTGAACAGCCATCCCGTCCTGGCATGACGGGTCGGCATGACGCAATCGAAGAGATCGATGCCCCGGGCCACCCCGTCGAGGAGATCCATCGGTGTCCCGACGCCCATCACGTAGCGCGGACGATCGGCCGGCAGCATGGGGGCCACCTGATCGATCACGCCGAGCATCTCCGGCTTCGACTCGCCCACCGATAATCCTCCGATCGCATACCCGTCGAAATCGAGCGACGTGAGCTCCCGCGCCGATTCCTCCCGCAGATCGGGGAAAAATCCGCCTTGCACGATGCCGAACAAGGCCGACGGTCGGCTGCGGCGAACCTCTCGGCACCGGCGCGCCCACTGCAGCGTGCGGCGGTGCGCCAGGCGGGACGCGTCATGGGTCGCCGGATGCCCGAGGCATTCATCGAACGCCATCACGATGTCGGAACCCAGCGCGTCTTGGATCTCGATCGCCAACTCGGGCGTCAGCTCATGGCGGGACCCGTCCAGATGCGATTGAAACGTCACCCCCTGGTCCGTCACGCGGCGCAGCGCGGCCAAGCTGTAAACCTGAAATCCTCCGCTGTCGGTCAGGATGGGACGGTCCCAGCCCATGAACCGATGCAAGCCGCCGCGATCGGCAATGAGGCGATGGCCGGGACGCAGGTACAAATGATAGGCGTTGGACAAAATAATCTGCGCACCGACGGCGTCCAGATCCTCCGGAGCCAGCATTTTGACCGCGGCCGAGGTCCCCACCGGCATAAAGGCCGGGGTTTCAACGAGGCCGTGCGCGGTACTCAGCCGGCCGCGGCGCGCACCGCTGGTCGCATCCGTGCCCAGCACCCGAAATCCCCGCGCCGGGTCCACCTGCGCGGATGCGCCATGTTCGACCACCGGCGAACCGACCGCCATCACATGCGTTCCGGGGCCGAGACCCCGAAGAGGGCCAGCGCGTTCTTCAGCACCGTCCCGACGGCGGCGGTCAATGCCAGACGCGCCGCACTCAGGGACCGATCCTCGGTGATGATGCGGTGCTTGTAATAGTAGGCATGAAACGCTCCGGCCAGTTCTTGAAGAAAATACGCGACGCGATGGGGTTCATACGCCAGCGCGGCCTCCTGGATCAGATCCGGATACCCGGCCAAGAGTTTGATGAGCCCCACTTCCTCCGCCAACCCCAGCCGGGACAGATCGGGCGCGGCGGACGGCCCCCACGCCAGCCCCTGCTCATCCGCCGCCCGCAGGACGTTGGCCACGCGGGCGTGCGCGTATTGAATATAGTAGACCGGATTTTCCGACGATTGCTCTTTGACCGCATCCAAATCAAATTCCATGGGACTGTCGAGCCGGCGCATTTGGAAGGTGAGCAGTGCCGCGTCACGGCCCACCTCGTCGATCACGTCCCGCAGGGTGATGAAATTTCCGGCCCGCTTGGACATGGGAACCGGTTTCCCTTTGCGGACCACGCTCACGAGCTGGCCGATCTCGACCCGCAGGCGATCGGGCGGATGGCCCAAAGCCCGCACCAGCGCGTGAATCCGTCCGATATACCCGTGGTGGTCCGCTCCCCATAAATCCACCACAACGTCGAACCCGGCCGTCAACTTCTGAGCGTGGTACGCCAGATCGGAGGCCAAGTACGTCCATTCGCCGTCCTGTTTGCGAAGGACCCGGTCTTTGTCGTCGCCCAACGCCGACGAGCGAAACCAGAGAGCGCCATCGGCCTCGAAAACGTAGCCCTTCTCCCGCAACGTCTCGATGACCCGCTCGACCGCCCCGGAGTCGAAGATGGCGCGCTCGCTGACCCAGGAGTCAAATCGAATCCCATAGTGATCCAGATCCGAGCGAATTTCCTTGAGCAGCAGCTGGTAGGCCAGACCCGTCAAGGCGGCCTGCGCGACATCGCGCGACTCATGCAGATAGCGCGGACCCGCGTCTTCCACGATGGCGTGGGCGATCTCGTCGATATAGGCGCCGTGGTACCCGTCCTCCGGCACGGCGGTCTCGTCCCCCAACAGGCTCCGATAGCGGGCCCAGATCGACGCGCCGAGCAGCTTCATCTGCCGACCCGCATCATTGATATAGTATTCGCGCTCGACCCGATCGCCGGCTTCAGCCAGGAGATTGGCCAACGCCAATCCCACCGCGGCCAGGCGACCATGTCCGACATGCAGCGGACCGGTCGGATTCGCGCTGACAAATTCCACCTGCACGGAACGGCCCGACGGGCCGGCCCGCCCGTACTCGGGACCCGCCGCCAAGACATCCGCGACGACGGTCGACCAGGCGTCGGGCCGCACGGTCAGGTTCAGGTAGCCCGGCCCGGCAATCTCGACTCGCTCGATCAGATCGGACGGGGGAAAATGTTTGAGCAGAATCTCGGCCACCTGCCGTGGCGCTCGTTTCTCGACGGAGGCCAGGGTCATGGCGAGAGGGCTCGCATAATCGCCGAAGCCCTCTCGTTTGGGGGACTCGATCCAGACTGCAACGGCCGCATCGGATATGTCGCCGGACGACCGCGCGCGCAACAGCGCCTCGTCCAAGAGATCTCCCATCCGTTTTTTGATCGAACGCACCACGTGGCGGTCATAAAGTAGGCCCCTAGTATAGTGATCGACCATCAAAAGTCAACGCTCTGTCGCGCCAATGCAGAAATGTCCGGTGCGCATCCCTTCAACATCGATCCGACTCATACGGATCATATCCTCGGTCCTTCACGCCTAAGGCGCTGGGTCCAGATGAGGTCCAGATGGAAGTCTGTTGAGGGGGCCAGGTGGAGCCGGCGGTCGGGATTGAACCGACGACCTGCTGATTACGAACAACTTCCAGACGAGACCAGCCCAACCGATCCTGACGTATCCTCAACAAAGTCAACGGATCCAACATGACCATCGATCGGGCTGGGATGGAGGACTCAGGGTGGGTTGGCACCACGTTGGCACCAACAGTGGAGTGAACCCCTCCGTTGAGACAATCTGGAATGGGCACACCTGTGTTTCAAGGGATATGGGCCGCTGAGGGATACAGACAAATTGGAAGCGCGGAGGCTCGGCTCTGTACCGAGCCTCATTGGGGGGCCCGTGGGAAAGGACCGTGACCGAAGCGAGTGTGTGCCTTTCAGAACGCAGTCGGTCGACAACGACTCATTGAGCCAACCAACTCCGTATCACGGGCTCGAGAGTCGATGGGTCGTTGAGCACGCCGCTGATCGTCCACTCAATTTGCCCCCGGCGGATACCGAACAGCGCAGGCGCGCCTTGCAAACGAAGCGCCTCCCGGACTGTGCCGTCGGGGTCGGCATACCAGGAGATCAGCGCGGTGTCCACGGGAAGCCGCGTGCCCAGGTACGCCCGCGCGGGCGCCGGGTCGCCGGCAACGAGGAGCACCACGCGTTCGTACAGCCGGCCCTGCCAGGCATTGAGCGCCTCCAGGAGGCGATCGCAGGAGTGGCAATCCGGCGCAAGATAGAGGATGAGCCAGCGCTCGTCGCGTGAAAGCCCCGTGACCGGGACGTCGAGCCCCTCGGGCGAGCGGACGGTCACGGGTGGGAGGGCGGTTTGCTCGATCGCGCGCGCGGGCGTCGCGGCGCCGGCCAGCATAAGGGCCAGCAAACATATCGCACGCAGTCCGGCTAGAAGCATCGACTCCTCACTTCCTCAACCAATCGATGAGCAGCGCGCGATCGGCCGCCATCGACCCCACCACGCTCCATTCCATCACCCCGTCTCTCACGCCATAGACGGTGGGCGTGCTGAGAATTGAAAGGGCCTTGTAGGCTTGATCGTCAGGATCGGCATACCAACGCAACGCGCTGAGCTTTTCTCGCGCGAGGCCGCTGAGCCCGTCGGCCGAGGCGCCGCGGACGATCACGATCACGCGATCGGCCAGCCCCGCGTTCCCAATCGGTTCCAGGGCGCCAAGAAGGTTTTGACAGTGCGGGCAG
>JBDSOK010000165.1:0-3220 GCA_039914845.1 Nitrospiria bacterium
TGGTGTCATCCCGGGCGACCTTCCAGGCATCAAAGCTGCTGAGCGGGTACAGCAGCACCATCGGCAAGGCGAGGGCCAGAGCCGCGGCCCACACGGTTTCCCAGAAGAGGCGTTCCGCGGCCGTGTCCAGTGAGGGCCAGACGAAGGCGATGAGGATCACCGCGGGAATGGCGGCCAACCCGATCAGCGCGACGATCAGCAGGAGCGTCCCTTTGATTGCCTGACCGTTGAGGAATTGGCCCCAACCGGGGATGACCAGCGAACAGGCCGCCGGCAGAAAGGCCCCGTCAATCCCGCGAAAAGCCTCGGTCCTCATCGCGTGTGACCGGTAATAGGCTTGCGCCGCGTTGAACAACCAGACGATCAGCCCCACGACATAGAACGTTCCTCCGATCATCAACAGTCGAGAAGTCGTGACCGGGTCTCCCAGCCAGGGCATGAGGGACTCTCGATACACCCAGATCAGGACGGGGTCCGCGTAGAAATTGACCATCAGGAGGATGAGTAACGCGCCCAAGGCTCCCTGACGATTATAGAGTTGGCCCGCCCCCCAGATCAGGAGCGACAGGGTAAAGGCCGTGGCCGGGTTCTGTGGCGGGGAGGGCGCCACCGTGGGTTTCGTGCGGACACGGGGCCGCTCTTCGGGATCATCCAAGACCCATACGCGATCGGTGTTCATCGGGGCCTCTCCACGAATGCGCCCGAGAAGATACCACTCGATCCCGTCGCGTCCACGACGAAAAGGGGTCAGCGGGCGGGGTAGGGGGGCAACGTCCTCAGCCGCGGGTCGTCTACCGGACCGCCCATGGTGAAGTGATACAGGCTCTGATACCGCAGCGTGGTCAGGCCCAACACCCGGTGCATGGGATCATCGAAGAAACACCCGATGCCGGTGGCGCGAATGCCCGTCGCCTCGGCTTCCAGATACAGGACCTGGCCGATCACCCCACTTTCCCAAAACAGCCGCGGATAGGCCCACGCCCCGTCGTGCTGCAGGGGCCGCTCAAATTCCGCGATCATCCCCAGCGCAAAGCAGCCGTCGGCCGCAATGGATTGATGGCAGGAGACCTGTTCGGCCACCTTCCGGACATCCCCGCTTTGTAAGCGATAGAGTTCCAGGCCGATCGGACAAGCTGCCGGTGTTTCCCAGACAAACTCCGGTTTCATGTCAGCGCGCAGCGCCGCGGTCTGCCCAGGGTCGCGGACCAGAAGATAGAGGCCGGGATCCACGTCCTGAACGCGGTGGACAAAGAGCGCCAGGTGGATGCGGGGCGTCCAGGGAAGCATGGTGAACGGGAATTGACCGGGGCCGGCCAATGTCTTGACCAAGATCTGATAGAACGCGTCGCGCGTGATGCCGGTCCGCCCATCCAAGGCCACGGCGCTGCGGCGCTGGACAATGATTTGGCGAAACGCGATCGGTGCTGAGCCGACCGCGAGCGGCGGGCCGTGGGGCCGAGCGGTTCCATAGACCTGCTCGGTCGACGGTTTGCGGGCCGCCTCGGTCACGCGATCGATGATCGGCCACTCCACGTGGCCGCGGCTCAAGACATTCGGCCGGCCCTGCCAGGGGAGATCGGCGAAGGTCCGGGTCACGTGGCCCGGCAACGTGAGCGTCCGGCACGTCTCGCCCTGCGGGACGATCGCCAGGATGCCATCGGGGACCTCGGCCTCCGCCCCTCGGGCATCGAAGACGCCCAGCAATGCAGCGAGGGCGTCGGTCCCCAGATCGTCCAGCAGGGTGGCGCGCCAGCCCAGGGCCGCCGCGGCCAGGCTCACCGCGGCCATCGCGTGCCCCATGTCGTGCTGGCAATAGCGATAGGCCCGTTCGCCGTATTTCCAGGCCTCGCGCCAGTGGACCGAGGTGAGGCCGACCAGGACCACCGGATGCGGCAAGTCGGCGATCAACGCCTGCCAGGTTCCAAGCGGCACGTCCGCGCGTCGTTCCAGCGCGTGTTCGGCTGGCGCGTAATGACCCACCATCGGCGTGGTGCACAGTCCCGCGATCGGTCCGCAGATCAGATAGCCTTCGGTTGGATGCAGATTCCCGCTGGAAGGATTGATCCGCAACGGCCATGAGGTATCCCCCGCCTGTTTCCACGCCGAGAGCGCCAGGCTGTCGGCGAAGAGCTGGGACACGGTGCGATGGGTCAAGGGTTGCGACGGAACATGGCCCTCCACAAAGACCGTTTCATATCGGGGCTCCGGGCTGGGTGGGACGTGGTCGAGCGCGATCAACGGCGCGCCCTCATACCGCCGAAACGGATCAGGTTGGGTGTCCCAGTCCATGTGGCCCGGCCCGCGCGCATAGGCGTGCAGATGGTGTTTTGTCGCCTGATGATAGGCGATCACCTGCGTGAGGGCGTCGGACATACGCGAGATGGTACCTGATCGGGAGGCTGAACGGCTAGGAGGGCGGGGAAGACGGGACGAGCGCTCCGGTGTAGGAGTCGTTGAGTAACCGACAGCCGGCGAAGAGCGTCGCCTCTTCGTTCCGAATCCATCGGCTGATGGCCCCCAGGTAGACCAGCGTGTCCGCGACGGCTTTGATCTCGCGGATGCCGGTCTCGGACCGGGCCACGGCGGGATTGACGGGTCGGCCGCGCTCGATCAAATAACCCAGAAGCTGCCGCTCCGGTCCGTCGCCGATGTCGGCGACGAGGCGCTGCACGAAGGGCTCCCACTGACCACGACCCCTCGCGATCGCGTCGTCCCCGTAATGCAGAAGCAGCTTCGTCAGGTAGGGATGGTTCCCGGTCCACGCCGCCAGGGCGGGACTCCCGTCCTGGCCGATCAGCCGCCGTGCTTCCCCATCGAGTAGGACCGACAGCGGGACCACGCGGAACGACACGCCAGCCACGGTCGCGGAGTCGCCGAGGAGGGTTCGCAATCGCCGTCCGCCGGTCACCACGAGGCCGGACGGCCGTGCCGCCGACACCCGCGCGAGCAGCGGATCGATCGCGGCATCGGCGAGACAGTCCACATTGTCCAGCACGACGATCGAGCCGGGCACCACGTCGACTTGGAGACCACGGCTCTCCTCAAGATTGACGTCGATGATGGGATTCGGCAGGCCCTCGATCGCGGTTCGAACCAGCGAAGTCTTGCCCAGCTTCGGCCCGCCGATCACCGCCAGCGACTCGCCCCTCGCGATGCGCCCACGGAGGTTCCTGACGAGTCCCTGACGGCCGATGAACGCATCGCCGGTGGCGGGATAGGG
>JBDSOK010000186.1:0-3335 GCA_039914845.1 Nitrospiria bacterium
ATCAGCGTAAAACCCGCTTCGCGCCGTTTGGCACAACACGCGGCTCGCCTCATGCTCTGGCCCATTCTCTCGCCTTACACCATATGTCGGGGTTCGCGCTCATCGTTCGGAACCTAGTAGTTGGTCACGAGGCCGACTGCCGTGACGCTCCCTGCCAGGGCGTTGGTCACGGTTACCGTGACACGGGCATAGTCGGTCCGCCCGTCCGCAAGGGCGCACGAAGGATTCGGAACCGTTCCCGCGGCGTTGAAGTCGGCCGTCGTCACGCACGTAATCGCGACGAACCGATCGAAGTTGGGAAACCCCGCCACCGGAGTTTCGTTGGGGTAATTAGCGACTGGGTTCGTGGCGTAAGTGAAGCCTCGCGGGGTGATGCGATTCCGCCGATCCGCGACGATCTGCTCCAATTTCTCCTGGCTGAGCACGACCGCTTGCTGCATGAGGACGGGGTTCGCGCTTCCTCGAAGGCTCACGATGAATGGAACGAGAATTCCGGTCGCGATCCCGAGAACGATCACGGTGATGACGATCTCAATCAGGGAAAATCCTCGTTCCGAACCGTGCAAATCACCAGTCTTCAGCGACGTCACGGTGAGCGCACCCGCCCAGTTTCAGGCTCGACGGTCACGGTTCGAGACGTCGCCCCGCCGGTCACCGTGACCGATGTCGGCCCGCCCAGCGGGGCTCCGCCGCTCGATGGCACCCCCAACCCATTGAACTCCACGTAGGGAGCGGCAAACCCGATCCCAACGATGGTGATCCCGTTGTACTCACCGACGTTGAGCGCCACCGACAGGCTTCCTCCGCCCGCGGGGTTGATGGTAACCTCAAGCGGCTCACCCCATATCCCATCGTTATCGGCATCATTAACCACCGCATAGCCGTTGGGGATCGGCGCCGGCGCCGCGTTGAAATAGACCCGGTGTCTGAGGTTGCGCGTCATCGCCAGCGATTGGGCATACGCGACGTCCGACTGAAGCTTCCGAGCCGTCGCTGAAGCCCTCGTCCCCGTGATATCCGACATGTTGAGGATCGCCAGGGCCCCAAGGATGGCGATGACCACGATGATCAGAATCGCCTCGATCAGAGTAAAACCTTTCTCACACTGCAATGCTTTTTCCCCCCAAATACGACGGCCGCAGGGTTCCCCTGCGGCCGTCGGTCTTAGCGAACACACGCCATCTCCTAGCTACTGACCGGCCCGCATTTTACGTGCAGGGTGCGGCCGCGATCGCTTTGCCTGCAAGCGCCAACGTCCCAACGCCAGCCGCCACCGTGTACGTCGCCGTTGCCATTCTCCCTCCTCCAGCGACCGTGCCGGAACAAATATTGAAAGTCCCGGTCGCGGGAGCATAGGCCGTGGCGGAGAGACCCCCCGATAAGGTCACCTGGGTAACCACATCCTCCCCAAACGAGCCCGCGAAGTCATTGCTCGTCGAATCGCAGCCATCCGCATCGATTGCATTCGCCCTGGGCGGAAATCCCCGACACAGCCCCACCGAGATCGCCAACCCCGATTGGTACGACGCAAAGGCCCCATCGATGGCGCCATCACGAGCCGACGTACTCATCGGCCCGAACGCCACAATGGCCACCGCCGAGAGAATCCCGAGAACCACGATCACCAACACCAGTTCCATGAGGGTAAAACCTTTTTCGTTTCTGATCACGCGCATTGCTTCACTCCTTTCGGTGGTTGACGTTCCCCCTGCTTGCTCAAACCTCGACCGTTCATTATGCCTATCTTTTGTCATTTGTCACTGTTCCCCGCTACCATGACTGGTAACCATCCGTCCGTGACCGGACCTTTCCTTGCAGTCGGTCGTATTCAAAGCGGTGACCGAATGGATCGATTGGATATCCCTCCGTATCCAGGGACTGCCCCTCCAAATACCGCTGAATAAAAATGCTGCCCTCTTTCGTCGGGACCAGATATCCTTTCGTCAACAAGATTTTGAGATCCTCGGGCTGACGGCCCTCTTTGAGGCTGTATAGTTGGATCGCGGTGCGCATATTGGCTAACCCCGTTTGGAGCGCGGCTTCACGACCCTCGCGGATTGTGGGCGCGTAATAGAGGAAGATTCCGCCGACCAGCCCCGCTCCCGCGAGACCCACCAACAGGGCATCAAATACCCTCCCCCAAAATCGTTCGATCTCAACCGCCTCCCTTAAATACGTTGATAAGGTTCCACCACGGTAAGAAGATCGCCAAGGCAAGGAACAACACCGCGCCCCCGATCACTGTGAGCAGCAGCGGCTCCAATGATGCCGACAGGGTTTTGATGGCATAGTCCACTTCCCGATCGTAATATTCGGACACCTTCAACAACATGGATTCGAGTTTTCCCGTCTCTTCCCCGATCGCCACCATTTGAACCACACTGGAAGGAAAAAGCTTACTGGCCTTCATCGGCTGAACGAGGCCTCTGCCCTGCCTTGCCCCCTCTTGAATCGCGTCGATTCCACGGGCCACGGCCACGTTGTCCACCGTCTTTGCCACGATGTCCAAGGCTTGAAGCACCGGCAATCCACATCGATTGAGTGTTCCGAACACGCGGGCAAATTTTGAGAGCGCCGATTTCAAAAAAATCGGTCCGAAGACCGGCAATTTAAGTTGGAGTGCGTCCCACGAGGCGCGCCCCCCGGGGGTCTTCACGTAGGCTCGGAGTCCCAACGCAGTCGCGACCATGGCCAAGAGGATGAGGAGTCCGTGCTCCTGAACGATGGTATTGAGTCCGATCAATATGCGTGTGGGCAAGGGCAGCGTGGCGTTAAAATTCGCATAGAGGGCTGCAAAGCGTGGGATGACAAACGTCACTAAAATCGCGAATGCCACGACCAGCGTCACAATGACGATTTTAGGATATCGCGTTGCGGACTTGATCCGCGCGCTGGTGTCGGCATCACGCTCCGTCAAGAAGGCGAGACGATCCAGCATTTCGTCCAGTACGCCGGCGGCTTCTCCGGCTCGGACCATGCTGACGTAGAGGTGGTCGAACACCTTGGGATGTTTGGCGAGTGCGTCGGAAAATGCCATCCCACCTTCGACGTCCTTGCGTACCTGGATCAAAATGGATTTGAGTTTGGGATTTACCGTTTGCTCGACCAGCGCATCAAACACGGAAACGAATGACAGGCCCGCGTCGATCAAGGCAGCCAACTGCCGCGTGAGGATGATCATCTCCTCGGAACTGATCGTGACGAACCACGACTCGAGAGTTTTCAGGCCATCGCGCCAACCAGCCCAGGCTTTGGCTTCTTCGATCCGGACAGGAAGGTAGCCGAGTTGATCGAGCTGGAGGGCGGCGGCGTCTCGACCGGACGATTCCACGACT